>JBDSIA010000039.1:0-3827 GCA_039918175.1 Thermomonas sp. | reverse complement strand
CGAGCGATTGCGTGCCGGTTCCGAGAACGTCGCCGGGATCGGCGACGAGCGCGTGCTCAACGTGATCAGGACCGTGCCGCGCCACCAGTTCGTGGACGAGGCCTTCGCGATGCGTGCCTACGAGGATACGGCGCTGCCGATCGGCAACGGCCAGACCATCTCGCAGCCGTGGGTGGTGGCGCGCATGACCGCGGCGCTGCTTGAACATCCCGTGCACAGCGGGGGCATCCCAAAACGCGTGCTGGAGATCGGAACCGGCTCCGGTTACCAGGCCGCGATACTCGCTGCGTTGGGCATCGAAGTGTTCACCGTGGAGCGCATTGGCGACCTGTTGCGCACGGCCCGCAAGCGCTTTCGCGCTCTGGGCCTGCATGTTCGCAGCAAGCATGACGACGGCCGCATCGGCTGGGCCGAAGAAGCGCCTTTCGATGGCATCATCGTCACCGCCGCGGCGCCAGCGCTGGTGGATGCCTTGAGCGCGCAGCTGGCGCCAGGCGGCACGCTTGTAGCCCCGGTTGGGAGTGCGTTGGAACAGTCATTGCTGTGCCTGCGCAAGGATGCTGATGGGCGCATCGAACAACGCGAGTTGGCACCAGTGGTGTTCGTGCCACTGCTGTCCGGGTTGGTGGATGCATGAAACTGTTTGGGCCGCTGTATGAGCGCGCACTGGTATGGTCACGGCATCCTAAGGCGCCGGCGCTGCTGACCGGGCTCAGTTTTGCCGAGGCGATTTTTTTCCCGGTGATGCCGGAAGTGATGCTGGCGCCGATGTGTTTGTCGCAACCCAGGCGCGGCTTCTGGTTTGCAGGTCTGAGCCTGGCGGGATCGCTGGTGGGCGCGGTCATCGGCTACCTGCTGGGCCACTACGCGTTTGAACTGGTCAGGCCGCTGCTGGAAAGCGTGGGCTGGCTGGAGAGTATCGATGCGCAGGTCGCATCCTTGCGTGAGTTGACTGCGCAATCGCCATGGAAGGCCTTCTGGTTGCTGGTCATCGCGGGATTCACGCCGATCCCGCTGAAGATCTTCACCTGGGCATCGGGGATTGTGGGGGTGCCGATGTTGCCGTTCCTGGCCAGCATGTTCGTGGGCCGCGGCAAGCGCGTGTTCCTGGTCGCACTGGCCATCCGCCTCGGCGGCGAGCGCGCGGAAAAGGCACTGCATCGCTATATCGAACCGATTGGCTGGTCCGCGCTGGTTTTGCTTGCCGGGCTGGCCGGTTGGTTGCTGTTGCGGGGGCATGCGGCATGATGCGGAGCATGCGCATCCAGCAAACCGCCATCGCGCTGGCCATTCTGGTCCTGCTTGCTGCCTGTGGCCGCAGCCATGTGGTGAGAGAGCCCGCGCGTGGCGGGCGTATTCCCGCGGTCGAACGTCCAATCAAGGTGTCTGCGCCAAAGTACGGCGCCACCGTAGTGGTCCAGCGTGGCCAGAACGTGTACCGCATCGCCACGGAGAACGGGCTGACCGCGCTCGACCTGGCGATCTGGAACGATATCCGGCCGCCGTACATGATCTACCCGGGCCAGCGCCTGCGCCTGTATCCAGGCAGCCAGAGCGGGGTCACGGTAAGGCCGGGGACGTCCTCGACACGACCCACAAGTCCGACATCTCCACGCCCGGCCAGCACTTCGGTGGTAGTGCCCAGCGCCAGTAACGTCGCGTGGCGTTGGCCGGCCGATGGCGCGGTGGTGGACACCTTCGCCAGTGGCGATCCGACCCGGCAGGGGGTGGATATTGGCGGCAAGGGCGGGCAACCGGTGCGCGCCGCATCCGACGGCGTGGTGGTGTATTCCGGTTCCGGCTTGGTTGGTTACGGCGAACTGGTCATCATCAAGCACAACGAGCAATGGTTGTCCGCGTACGGCCACAATCGCGCGCGTCAGGTCAATGAAGGCCAAGTCGTGAAAGCGGGCCAGCAGATTGCGGAAATGGGCCGCAGTGGCGCCGCGCGCGATATGTTGCATTTCGAAATTCGCTACAACGGAAAACCCGTGGATCCGCAGCAGTATCTGCCGCGTCGCTGATCAGCCAGGAAATACGAACCCCGCCACCACCCGCCGGCCTTCGCTGGCCAGCACGCTGTAGGTGCGCGCGGCGGCGGCATTGGTCATGACTTCGATGCCGATCCCGCGCTGCAGGCAGGCCGCGATGACCGCAGCGGTCGGGAATTTCTGGATCGCACCGGTGCCGAGCACCAGCAACTCGGGTTTCAATTCGAGCAGCGCGTCAATATCCGCCGGGGTCATCGAGGTGGCATCACCCACTTGCCAATCCTCGACCAGCACAGTGGGTGCAACCACGAAACTGCGGGTCAGCCGACGGTCGTTGACCAACGCAGAAGCACCATCGGCGCCGCGAAGGAAATACTGGTAATCGGGGCGTTCAAGGTTCAATTGCATGATGGCGTTCCATCGTCATTCGGCCAAGGCCGGGATGACAGCGTCAAACGATCAGGCGCGCGGCAGCACGATGTGCCGCTTGTCCGTCGAAGGCCGGTAATACACCGCGACATGGCCGATGCGCTGGACCAGGGCAGCGCTGGTGCGCGTGGCGAGATCGGCGATCATTTGATCACGCGCGTCGCGGTCATCGGCCACGACCTTGATCTTGATCAATTCGTGATGTTCCAGCGCGGCATCCACTTCCGCGGCCAATGCATCGGTAATGCCCTTGCCACCCACCTGCAGCATCGCTTTCAGATCGTGTGCCTGGCCGCGAAGGAAGCGCGCCTGGGCATTGGTGAGGGTGGTGGGCATACAGGGAGTCGATGGGGCGCTGGGAGAGGCGCAGGGTATCATGGCGCCCCGTATCGCCTTGGCTTCGATGCCCATGGCCACCCGCAGCAAATCGAGCCAACGCTGGCTCAAGGAGCACTTTTCCGACCCCTTCGTGAAGAAGGCGCAGGCGGAGGGCCTGCGGTCGCGTGCCGTGTACAAACTGGAGGAAGTGGTCGAGCGCGACCGCCTGCTCAAGCCGGGCATGGTGGTGGTGGATCTTGGGGCCGCGCCCGGCAGCTGGTCGCAATGGGTGCGCCAGGAACTGGACAAGCTGGAGGCCGGCAAAGGGCAGGTGAAGCAGGGACGGGTGATCGCCAGCGACATCCTGGAGATGCCGAGCTTGGCCGGGGTCGAGTTCCTTCATGGCGACTTCAGGGACGATGAAGTCCTATCGAGGTTGCTGGAGACGTTACATGGGGAACAGGTTGACCTTGTCTTGTCCGACATGGCCCCCAATAAGAGCGGTATGGATGCAGTGGACCAACCGCGCATGATGCACTTGGCCGAACTGGCCATGGACTTCGCCGATGGCCACCTGCGCATTGGTGGCACGTTCCTGATCAAGCTGTTCCAGGGCGTGGGTTTTGACGAATATGTGCGGGAGCTGCGGCGGCGTTATGCCAAGGTGGTGATCCGCAAGCCGGCGGCCTCGCGCAAGCGGTCGCCGGAGGTCTACGCGCTGGCGCAGGCCAAGCTGGCGCAGATCAAGGCTTAGATGAAACTTTATTCAACCAAGCTTCGTATGCAACACGGGGTGGGCACTGGCCCACCACCCAGAGGAAAACAGGCGGACTGATGAACGATCTTGCAAAGAACTTGCTGCTGTGGGTGGTCGTCGCCGTCGTACTGATGGTGGTGTTCCAGAGTTTCAGCCCGAAGTTGGCGCCCAGCCAAGAAATGATTTATTCGCAGTTCGTGCAGGACGTGGCGAGCGACCGCATCAACAAGGTCGACATCGCCAGCAACGAGCGCACCATCAGCTTCGAGCGCGGCGACGGCAGCAAGGGCACCACTACTGCTCCCGCGCGCGACAAGGACCTGATCAACGAC
>JBDSIA010000038.1:0-2551 GCA_039918175.1 Thermomonas sp. | reverse complement strand
GGGGTGTCTTCGCCGGTCAGCGGCGTGGCTGCGTTCGGGGTGCTGGCCAGCGCCAAGGACCCGTCGGCGCGCTGCACCAGCCAGCCCCAGCCGGAGCCGAAGGTTTTCACCGCGGTGTCGCTGAATTGTTCCTTGAACTTCGCGAAGTCGCCGAATGCCGTGTTGATCGCATCGGCCAGCTTGCCGGTGGGTTCGCCGCCGCCAGCATTCGGACCAGAAGCCGGCGCCAGGCAGTTCCAGTAGAACGTGTGGTTCCACACCTGCGCGGCGTTGTTGAACATGCCGCCCTGCGCCTTGCGGATGATCTCTTCGAGCGACATATCGGCGAACTCGGTGCCTTCGATCATCTTGTTGAGGTTGGTCACGTAGGCCTGGTGATGCTTGCCGTAATGGAAGTCGATGGTCTCGCCGGAGATGTGCGGTTCAAGCGCGGTACGGTCGTAGGGCAGGGCGGGCAATTCGATGGCCACGGCGGGACTCCTGAAGAAGAAAGTGGGGGCGGAAAGGTGCGGCATGCAGCTGGCGAGATGCGGTCACAGCCGCATGAGCACTTACAATGGGCATGCACTAACAAGCATTCTAACCCCCATGCCCGTTTTCGCCAGGTCAATGCCGGTGGCGGGCCGCACGCTCCAGGAGTAATACCCGATGTCCGTGGAAGATCGTATCCGGGCCGAAATCGAAGGCCACCCCGTCGTCTTGTTCATGAAGGGCACGCCGCAATTCCCTATGTGCGGCTTCTCCAGCCGTTCCGTGCAGGTGCTGAAGGCCGCAGGCGCGCAACTGCACACGGTGAACGTGCTGGAAGAAGCCGAAATCCGCGCCAACCTGCCGCGCTACTCTGACTGGCCTACATTCCCGCAGCTGTTCATCGGCGGCGAATTGATCGGTGGCTGCGACATCACCGTCGAGCTGTCCGAATCCGGTGAACTGACGCGCTTGGTCGCGGACGCGCAGAAAGCGTGATTGGCAGGTTGCCTCTGCAGGATCCCCGGTTGGACCGGCGCGTCATCCTGATCGCAGGGGCTGCCGGTGGCCTGGGATCGGCGGCTGCAGTGGCCTGCGCCCAGTCCGGCGCAACGGTCGTCTTGCTTGGTCGCAAGGTGGCCCCGCTGAACCGGGTCTATGACGCGGTCAAGGCGGTCGGTCCGGAGCCGTTGCTATATCCGCTGGACCTGGAAGGCGCCTCGCCCGACGACCATGCCGAGCTTGCGCAGCGCATCGAAGCCGAGCTTGGCCACCTTGACGGCGTGCTGCATTGCGCTGCCGAATTCAAGGGCCTGACCCCGCTGCTGCACACCGACCCGGCCGACTTCGCCCGCGCCATCCACGTCGATCTGACCGCACGCTGGTGGCTGACCCAAGCCTGCCTGCCGTTGCTGGCGAAGTCCGATGCCGGCGTGGTCGTGTTTGCCCTGGATGATCCACAGCGATCCGGCGGCGCTTTCTGGGGCGGCTATGGCCTGACCCAACAGGCGCAAGCGACTTTGGTGAGCATGCTGCAGGCTGAATTGGGCGAGCATGGCCCGCGCATCAGCGGGTTGATACCAGGTCCGATGCGCACGCCATTGCGCGCACGTGCGTTCCAGCCGAATACCGACCTCAAGGCGCGCCCGCCCACGGACTCCGCGTCTGCGTGCGTTGAACTGCTGTCCGCGGTGGCCGCGGGCCAGCGTGGCTGCATCGTGGATGCCATTAATTTGGCTTCAGCGCCTGTCCGATGACCATTACCTCGGCGGCCATCCTGCTGTTCCTGATCCTGGATCCACTGGGCAACATCCCGGTATTCCTGGGCCTGCTCAAGGGCTTGCCTGCCGCGCGCCAGCGCATCGTGGTGATCCGCGAACTGCTGATCGCCCTGGTCGTGCTGATGCTGTTCCTGTGGGGCGGCCAGTACGCGTTGGACCTGATGCATCTGCGGCAGGAATCGGTGTCCATCGCCGGCGGCATCATCCTGTTCCTGATCGGTCTACGGATGATTTTTCCATCGCCACATGGACTGATGGGTGATGTGCCCGAGGGCGAACCGTTCATCGTGCCCATGGCCATCCCGATGATTGCCGGCCCGTCCGGCATGGCTGCCGTCATGCTGCTGGGCAGCCAGGAACCCGGCCGGATGGGCGACTGGATGCTGGCGCTGGTGATCGCCTGGGCCATCACCGCGGCGATCCTGTTTTCCGCCACCTATCTGGAGCGCTGGCTGGGCACGCGTGTGCTTACTGCCATCGAGCGCCTGATGGGCATGATTATTGTGGCCATTTCGGTGCAGATGCTGATGGACGGCATCGCCAGTTACCTGCGCGTGGCCGGCTGAATACAGGCGGCCCAACGGTCCCGTGATGCCGGTCGCATGGCGGTCATCATCCGGTCATCTGCGGTTTCTAACATGTTAAACTTTGGTGAACCCATACGGCTTCGCATGGGTCGGGGTTACCCAAGAATTGCCGACTTCCCGTCGCAAGGCGGACGTGTCGGCTTGTGCCATGCACACGTCCGTCGTTAATTCATCTGATTATTGAGGTTACCAACATGACTCATCCGAACCGCGTCC
>JBDSIA010000037.1:0-2930 GCA_039918175.1 Thermomonas sp. | reverse complement strand
CGCTGAGGCATAATCGGCAGCCCGGTGTCGCATCGATGCCGGATTTGCGAAGGAACCACACGCCGCATGGCCCGCATCATCGCCATCGCCAACCAGAAAGGCGGGGTCGGCAAGACCACGACCGCGGTCAATCTGGCCGCCGCGCTGGCGCGCACGCCCAAACGCGTCCTGTTGATCGACCTGGATCCGCAGGGCAACGCGACCATGGGCAGCGGCATCGACAAGCGCGAACTGGAGACGTCGACCACGAATGTCCTGTTGGGCGAAGCGGATGCACGCTCGACCATCGTGCGCAGTGACGACGGCTTCGACCTGCTGCCATGCAACATCGACCTGACCGCCGCCGAGATCCAGTTGATGGATCTGCCCAATCGCGAACAGCGGCTCAAGCAGGCGTTGCAGGAGGTACGCGATGACTACGATTTCATCCTGATCGATTGCCCGCCGTCGCTGTCGCTGCTCACATTGAATGCATTGACCGTGGCCGACTCGGTGCTGGTGCCGATGCAATGTGAATACTACGCACTGGAAGGCCTGAGCTCGTTGCTCAACACGATTGAGGCACTGAAGGGCCGGCTCAATCCGCAACTTGAAATCGAAGGCGTGCTGCGCACCATGTACGACGTGCGCAACAACCTGGCCAACGCGGTCTCGGCCGAACTCACCAATCATTTCGGCGAGCTGGTGTTCCGCACGATTATTCCGCGCAACGTGCGCCTGGCCGAAGCACCCAGCCACGGCCAGAGCATCCTCGGCTATGACAAGGCCAGCCGCGGCGGCGTGGCGTATCTTGGGTTGGCTGGCGAAGTGTTGCGTCGCCAGCGCGAACGCGAATTGACACACATGAACGAACTCGCCAAAACAAAGGAGAACGCCGCATGACCGGCGGCAAGGACGTGCAAAAAAGCACCGCCAGGAAACGCAGCCTCGGGCGCGGACTGGAAGCACTGCTTGGCCCACGGGCTGCGGACGTGCAGCCGCTGCAGGCGTTGCCCGGCGACCAGCTGCGCACGCTGCCGATCGACGCCATGGTGCCGGGCAAGTTCCAGCCACGGCGCTCGATGGATGAAACGAAGCTCGAAGAACTTGCCGCTTCGATCCGCTCGCAAGGCGTGATCCAGCCGATTGTCGTGCGCGAACATACCGGCGCAGACGGCCGCGGTGGCCGCACCTTCGAGATCATCGCCGGCGAACGCCGCTGGCGCGCGTCGCAACGCGCCGGCCTGAAGGTGATCCCGGCCGTGGTGCGCGTGGTTGATGACCGTACCGTGGTGGCGATGGCGCTGATCGAGAACATCCAGCGCGAAGACCTCAATCCGCTCGAGGAGGCGCAGGCGCTGCAGCGGCTGATCGACGAATTCGAGCTGACCCATGCGGCCGCTGCCGAAGCGGTCGGCCGTTCGCGTGCGGCAGTGTCCAACCTGCTGCGCCTGCTGGAACTGCCGGCCGATATCCGTGTACTGGTGCAGACCGGCGCGCTGGAAATGGGCCATGCGCGCGCCTTGCTGCGGCTCGCTGCGCCGATGGCGATTTCGCTGGCCAAACAGGCAGCCGAACAGGGTTGGTCGGTGCGCGAGGTCGAGCACCGCGTGCAGCAACTGGCCAGCGGCAAGACGCCGACGGCGCGCGTCACCGGCAAGTCGAAACCCAAACCGCAGGCCGACATCGTCGCCCTGGAACGCGAACTGTCGGAAACCCTGGGCAGCCGCGTCGACGTGGTGCATGGCCGCGGCCACAAGGGCCGACTGGTCATTCATTACGCCAATCTTGAAACACTCGACGGCGTGCTGGAACGCCTGCGCAACAAGTCGTGAGCGCGGACCTCGTAAGCGCAGAACGCATGGGCGCAGCCCCGCAGCTGTCGGTGGTGGTCCCGGTGCACAACGAGGAAGAAAACGTCGCGCCGCTGGTCGGCGAGATCGTTGCCGCACTGCGTGGACTGATTGAATTCGAAATCGTCTATGTCGACGACACCTCACGCGATGCCACCCTGCACCGACTGCAAGCGTTGCAGGCGACCACGCCCGAGTTGCGGGTCATCCGCCATCTGACCAATGCCGGCCAGAGCACCGCCGTGCGCAACGGGGTGAAGGCGGCGCGCGGCGCGTGGATTGCCACCTTGGATGGCGATGGCCAGAATGATCCCGCCGACATCCCGAAGCTGCTCGCGCAGCGCGACAGCGCCGAAAGCGAGGTCAAGCTGTTCGCCGGCTGGCGGGTCAAGCGCCAGGATTCCGGCAGCAAACGCTGGGCCTCGAAGTGGGCCAACGCGATCCGTTCGCGCATGTTGCGCGACGACACCCCCGACACCGGCTGCGGGATCAAGCTGTTCGAACGCGAGGCCTTCCTCGACCTGCCCTACTTCGACCACATGCACCGCTACCTGCCCGCGCTAATGCAGCGCGCCGGCTGGAAGACCGTGAGCGTGCCGGTCAACCACCGGCATCGCACTGCCGGTGTGTCCAAGTACAACAACCTCAATCGCGCCCTGGTCGGCATCCGCGACCTGCGTGGCATGGCGTGGCTGATCCTGCGCAGCCGGCCTACTGCGGTGGAAGAACTGGAACGACGGGAACCATGATCCTGGCACCTGCCACCGACGTGATGAATTCGCCGATCGCGTGGCTGGCGTGGACCGGCCTGCACATGAGTCCCTGGAAGCTGATTGGTCTGGTCGGCGCATTGATGTTCGGCGGCCGCTGGCTGGTCCAGTTCATCGCCAGCAAGCGCCATGGCAAGCCGGTGATCCCGCGTGCGTTCTGGTACATGAGCATTGTCGGCAGCCTGATGACGCTGAGCTATTTCGTGTTCGGCAAGAACGACTCGGTCGGCGTGTTGCAAAACCTGTTCCCCAGCTTCACCGCCTGCTACAGCCTGTACCTGGACATCAAGCATCGCGGCTGGCGGCGCGACCGCGCCGGCCACTGACT
>JBDSIA010000036.1:0-8867 GCA_039918175.1 Thermomonas sp. | reverse complement strand
ATTCCCGGCTTGCGCGCCTCGGCGGGTTTCAAGCGTGTGCTCGACAAGCTCAATGTTCCCGCGTACTGGCGCGCGCATGGCTACCCGCCGCAGTGCCATGCGGTCGGGGCTAACGATTTCACCTGCGAGGATCCCGTCTTGGGAGGCGTGCATTAGTAGGCTTCCCGAACCCGCGCGCCGACGAGTTCAGGGCCGGTGCCCGCCTTCAGCGGGCTACCGCAATGAACCGGTGTAGGAGCCTGTTCGGGCAGCCCACCACGCGAGAATGACGCGCCTAACGGTTGATGATCACCGGGTCCTTGATCATCTGTTGTGTCGCACTCGTCCTGGATGAGTAGGACACACCGCCCAGTTCGATGGTGATGATGTAGGCGAGATGGCCTTTCTTCCCCGCAGGACCGTTGTGATCACCGATGGTCAGCGCATTGCCGTCGGGCGAGATTTCGGGCGTGTCGAAGGTCCCTGACGCGTTGCTGGGGTCCACCCACGCGAAGCTGGTGAAATCACCGGATTGCAGCGCCTTGGCGAGTTTCCAGGTAATCACCTGCTTCAGTGAATTCTGGAACACCTCGTGGTCATTGATCTCCAGCGTGCCTGGTTGGTTCCCAAGAAGGACTTCGATCACGTTGTCGGTCTTCTTGGTTTTTAAGAATGCATTCTCCATTTCAAACTCCTTCTGGTGGTTGTCAGTGCAACGTCGCGGTTATGCCGGCGGTCAGCGCCGGGTCGATTTTTTCGCGAGCGAGTAGCGCAAAGAAGGCTGGATCGCGATAGCCGGTCTTCCAGATGACAGGCAACAAGGCGAGCGCCGGTTGCGTGTCTCCCAGCGCAAGCAGTGCTTCGATCTGCAACGCAAGCAGGCGCGGGTCGTTCTTGCCTGATGTCTGGGCGGTGATCGTGCCCGATGCCTGCTTGCGCAGCGCGCGTGCGCGTCCGCCATCCATTTCCAGCCGGGCAACCAGCAATCGTGCGGTGACGCTGGCCAGGACCGTAGAGCGGTCGCTGGGTTGTTGCACCAGCTGTGGCTCCAATATCGCGAGCGCTTGTGTGGCCTGATGTCGTGCTGCTTCAAGGTGGCCGGCCGCAGTCAGCTGCTGCGCATGTTCGATCCGGGCCTCAGCCAGCTCCCGTTGCCAGCCCACGTTGCTCGGATCCTGACGGGTCAACTGTTCGAGCACTGCCATGGCGCGCGACAATTGCGTGGCGGCGTCGGCCGCATCGCCGCGCACGCGCAGCCAATACGCCAGCTGGGTTCCGTACAAGCCGGCGTCTTCGAGATAGGTTGCCCCGTTGGCTTCGATTGCCAGCAAGCGTGTGGTCTCCACCAGCGCCTGCTGCAGTTCCCGGATGCCTGCATCGACGGTGCCGGTCAGCGCCAAGGTCCGGCCCAGCGTAGCCCGCGAGATCAACAGCTTTTCCGCCTGATCGTTGTTGCGCGTATCGCGCCGTGCCAGGTTGGCTTCGATCGCGACATCGGCGCGATATTGCGCCACGGCTGTCGGCAGGTCGCCACCGAGCAAGGCCATCTTGGCGAGGTTGTTATGGGCCAGGCCCAATTGAGTTGCCCCGTCCTGATTGGCGGGATCCATTGCGACCATTCTTTCACTGGTGGCAAGCATGCTCCGGTAGTGCCCCAGCGCCTCGTCCAGTTTTCCGTGCGCTTCCAGCACGTGGCCGACATTGTTGTCGAGGTAGGAAATCTGGAACAGCAACTTCGGGTCTTTCGGCGCAAGCGTGCTCGCGTGCTTGACAAGCCCGCGGGCGGCTTCGAACCCCGCTTGCGCCTGGTCCAGTTCGCCTTGGTACCAATGCACGGTGCCGATGGAAGCGAGGATTTCCGAATACGCCAGCTGTCGCTCGATGTCATTCGGCTTGGCTTGCGCAAGGCGTGAAGCGATGTTCGCCGCAGCACCATACGATTCAAGTGCTTGCGGCAGCTGGCCCTGGCTGCGGCGCACGCCGCCGATCTTGACGAAGGTCTTGGCGCGTTGCTGCAGAGACTCGTCGGTGACGTCGGCAGTCGGCAGCGACTTGAAATAGGTCATCGCCTGGTCGTTGACGGACTCCATGATGTCCAGCCGCGAGACTTCATTCAAACGATCGCTGAGGTCGCCCAGCATGAAATCCACCAGCACTTCGGCCTGCTTCTGCCGGCGCTCGGCGGCATGCTGGGCACGCACGGCTTGTATCGCCAGGAAGCTGGTCACCAGCATAACCAGCAAGGCCAGCGCGGTGATCGCGAACTGGCGCCGATGCTGGCGGGCCGCTTCGCGTTGGCGCAGCGTGTCAAGCGGCAAGCCCAGCATGCCCGACAGCAATTTCAGGCGCGCGAGCGACGTGCCGTCCTTGTTCGCGCGGACATCCGCCGCGACTGGTTCCGCCGGCATCGATCCGATATTGCCATCCGCGTCCAGTTCGAAGCGCAACGCACGCGGGAAACATTCGTGTGCGTCGCCGCTGTTCGGTTCGCCAGACAGGATCAGCGCGAAGATCCGCTCGCCGCGGCCCAGCCGCTTGAACTTCAGGATTTCGTTATCGACCCATGGCGAGCGCGCTGCATCGGGAGAACACAGCACGATCAGCGCTTCGCTGTCGGCCAGCGCCTGCTGGATCTTGGGACCCAGTTCGCCGGCGCTGGACAAGTCTTCGCGATCTCGGAAGATCGGGCCAAACCGATCCGGCAAGGGGCCGAAGTCGCCATTGGTCCCGCGCAGGCGCGACGGCAGCCGGTAGTTCTCCACGCGCCGATGCACCCAACGCGCCCAGCGTGAGTCGGCATGGCTGTAGCTGATGAAAGCCCGGTAGTGCATGCGACACCTGGTAGGGGCGGGCGTCCGTGCCATCGTGACCGGACTAACGCCAAGTACTGCTTTAGCCGGACAGTTGTGCGTGTTCCAGCGGTCGTTCGCGATGCAGCAGGATCCATTCGGCGTGCTCTTCCAGGCACGCGCGTCCCAGTGCGAGCAGGATCTGCCGGGTCTCTGCATCGGCCTGCGCTTGCTGCAGACGGGTTCTGCAGCTGTCGAACAACCGGCTCATGAAACGGAACTGCTTGATCAGTTCCTTGTCGGCCTTCTTGTAGGAATAAGCTTCGCGAATACCGGCCAGGAACGGCAGCAGGCCCATCACCAGCACCAGTTGCTGTTGCCAGGCTGGCGCAAGCTCGGGTCCACCTATCAGCAACAACACGGCGCCCAGCAAGCCCGCCGCCAAGGCCAGGCTGCCCATGCGCTCGGTCCCGTGGTAAGCGCGTGTACGTCTTGCCGTGCCTTGCCGGTAATACGCCAACTGACCGCCCTCACCATCGGCGTCGCCGATCCAGTGGGCGACCACCCAGGCCAGCCAGCGTGGACTGCTGTGGAAGATTTCATCGCGCAGCAGGCTGCTGCCGCGCATCGCATGACGTATCCAGCTCAAGTCGACATCCTGCTTCTGCAGGAAGCTGTCGTAGCCCAAGGTGGTGTTGGCTGGTGGTTCGACGCCCGCCACGCGCCAATACAGCTGCACGCGCAGGCCTTCGGCCAAGCCTCGGTAATCCAGGTACTTGCGTTGCCACTGCCGGCGCCGACCAAGCAGGTTCAGGATCATACCGAGGCCGAACAGCAGCAGGAACGCCTGCACGTAGATCGGATTCGTGCTGAGGTCGGAATACAGGATGAAGGCCAGGCCCATCAGCGCGGCGATCACGTGGGTGCACAGTAGGCTGGTCTGCACCCTGCGCTGGAAATGGATAGCCAGCCAATCTGCTGCATGGAACAGGCGCTGGACACCCGATGCCACCGCAGGCGGCGTCGAGGGGACCCGATCATCGAACAACGATCCCGTTGAAGCGGCGATCGCGCCCGCATAGTTGGCCATGTCCAGGTTGAAGGCCTGCATCTGCCCGAAGACATGGCGGTAATGCGCGGGCATGCCCTGTGCCTGCGGCTGTCTGCCCGCAAGCGTCAGCCAGTGCCCTTGGCCATGGGCCGGATCAGGCGTGGTGTGCAACAGCCGCCTGGAACATGGCAGGTGAAAGACCAGGTCGCTCTCGTCGTCGGCCAGCAGGTTCGGCGCGACTTGTTCGACGCTCAGGCCCGGCATGACATTGTGGATATGAAACGCGACCACCTGTGCAGTGCCGCCGGTCGCAGCACTGTCATGGCCGTCCCAGATCGCCAGCAACAGCTGGCAATGCGAGGAAATGAACATGCCTAGTTGCGCGTATTGCAGATTGCGGGCCTCGCCGCGTATTGCAATCGTTTCCGGACTGTTGCCTGGCGCCATCGGCAGCACCCGCACGCGCGCCTGCGCCAGCAGCGTGCGGAAGCGGGCCAAGTCCTGCGGATCTGAAAAATCCTTTTCGTATTCCTCCTGTGGCATCGGCAAGGGCACCATCAGTTCGATGCCCAGGGCCAGCGCCTCCTCGGCCGCCAACTGATCGCCGCCTTCAGCCAGCGGCGAGATCAATCGCAACGGCAGCTCCGGGAATTCAGCCCGCAGCTTTTGCAGGAACTCGCGTACCGACTTGCGCAGGGCGGGCTCTTCCTCCGCGACCAGGTCGCGATGGGCAATCACCCCGATGGCCAGCCGCAAACGGACATCGGTGCGCGGGTCGTCATCGACAGCATCGAGCATGTGCGTCCCTGTCCGTCTGGCTTGCCGGCAATGATGCACCTGCATGGCATCCCCTGCGAATCCAGGGCATGTGCAAGGGCGCCAGCTGTTCTAGATCCGAACTTGTCAAATTGACATCGATGAAGATTCAGTATTACGATATCTTCATCGATAAACAGGAGCTGCTCCATGACAGCGGTCACGGTCTCGCCCAAGTTCCAGGTTGTGATTCCAAAGGACGTGCGCCAGGCCATGGATTTGCTGCCGGGAGCCAAATTGCAGGTGGTCCAGTTCGAGGACCGCATCGAGATGATTCCGCTGCGTTCGAGCAAATCCCTGCGCGGTTCACTACGTGGCATCGATACCGCGGTGCCGCGCGACCGCGACCGCGTATGAGCATGCCCTCATGAGCATGCACGCATGAACGTGGTGGACTCCTCGGCATGGCTGGAGTATTTCGCTGACGGGCCCAACGCCAAGCACTTCGCCAAGGCCATCGAACATCCTGACGATTTGCTGGTGCCGTCGATCACCTTACTGGAGGTGTTCAAGCGCATCAGCCAACAACGTGACGAGTCCAACGCGTTGCAGTACGTAGCGGTGATGCAGCAAAGCAAGGTCGTCGCGTTTGACGCGGCATTGGCCTTGCGTGCGGCCGCGTTGGGATTGCGCCACAAGTTGCCGCTGGCCGACAGCATCATCTATGCCACGGCGCAGCAAGCGGGCGCGCAAGTCTGGACCCAGGACGCCGATTTCGAAGGGCTTCCGGGCGTGCACTACTACGCCAAGGCACAGGCCTGATCGACCAGCGCATTGGGGGAAGCATGGATATCTGGCAACGCCTCAAGCAACGCAAGCTGGTGCAATGGGCAGTGGCCTATGTCGCTGCGGCGTTCGCGTTGCTGCAAGGCATCGACATCGTGGCCCAGCAGTTCGGCTGGCCCGAAACCCTGCAACGCGGGATCACGCTTGCGATGGTGCTGGGGTTCGTTGTTGCATTGGTACTGGCCTGGTACCACGGCGAACGTGGCGAGCAGAATGTCTCGAGCACTGAACTCCTGATCGTGGCGTTGCTGCTGGCGATTGGCGGAGGCCTGATGTGGCGTTTCGCCGGCACATCGGACTTGTCCAGGCCAGTGACAGTAGCCGCATCCAATACCGCGGCCGCGGCTTCGGTGCAGCCGGGCGACGTCCCGGCCAAATCCATCGCGGTGTTGCCGTTCGAGAACTTGAGCGAAGACAAGGCCAACGGGTACTTCGCCGACGGTGTCCAGGACCAGATCCTCACCGGACTGGCCAAGCTCGGTGACTTGAAGGTGATCTCGCGCACCTCGACCCAGCGCTACGCCAGTCGTCCGGACAACATCCCCGAGATAGCCAAGGCGCTCGGCGTCGCCTATATCCTGGAAGGCAGCGTTCAGAAGGCCGGCGATCGCGTTCGCATCAACGTGCAGCTGATCCGGGGCGATTCCGACAGCCACCTTTGGGCCGAGACCTACGATCGCGATCTCGATGACATCTTCGCCGTGGAAAGCGAGGTGGCCGAGAAGATCGCCACATCGCTGGCGACCAACCTGACCGGCATCGGGCGTGCTGCGTTGGTGCACAAGCCGACCGACAATCCGGATGCCTACGATGCCTATCTCAAGGCGCGTGCCCTTAATGCCGGCACCGACAACACGCGTTCGACCTACGAAAAAGTCATCGTGCAATTCCGTCGGGCGGTCGCGCTTGATCCCGGCTTCGCCATGGCGTGGGCCGAGCTGGCGCAGGTACAGATAGGGATGTACTGGTATGGCTTCGATGCCAATGGCGACATACTGGCCGATGCCAAATCCAATCTGGATCGGGCGACGTCGCTGTCGCCGCAACTTCCCCAGGTGGAAATGGCGAACGCGGTCTATCTGTACTACGCCAAGCGCGACTTCGCCGCTGCTTTGGCGGTCATGCACGATGTCCGCAAGAATCTGCCGGGTGACAGCGAGGCTTGGTTTTTGTCCGGCTTGTTGGAACGAAGGCTCGGCCAGTGGGAGGCCGCAGCCGCGGATCTCGAGCATGCCCGCACGCTGAGCCCGAACGAGCCGTACCTCAATAACGACGTGGCGATCACGCTGCTGTCGATGCACCGGTTCGAGACCGCGGCGCAAGCACTCGATGCCGGATTGGCGTTGGAGGTTGACGACCCCGGCTTGCTGGCCATGCGACTGTGGGCGGCGTGGAACCTGGGCGGACTTGAGGCCGCCGACCAGCTTCTGGCCAAGGTGCGTTTGCAGGCGGCCTCGATCGAATCGTTCCGTGCCGATCAGGCCTTGTTCCGGCGTGATTATCCTGCCGCTTCAGCGCTCTATCGCCGCGCCATCGCTACCGACGATGGCACGCAGTTGTCCAGTGTGCTGTTGGGATATGTGCCGGCCAGCCTGGAGTGGCGTCTACGGTTGGCTTTGAGCGAAAAGGCATCCGGCGCGTCCGAGGTCGCCGCGAGCATGTATCGCGAACTGCGTGACATAGCCCAGCGCGCGTTGGATCAGAAGTCGGATAATCCCAACGTTGAGGGCGCCTGGCGTGTCGTGCTGGCGCGCGCCTTGGCCGGTCTTGGCCAGCGCGATGCCGCCTTGGCGCAAGGGCTGCGGGCGGTGGCGTTGAACCCGGAAAGCAAGGACCGATTTGAAGGCCCGACATGGCAGAGCCAGATGGCCACAATCCTGGCCATGAACGGCGATGTCGCGCGGGCGGTGCCGTTGCTGCGGCACCTGTTGTCGACCGAAGGTTTCACCACGCCATTCGTTTTGCGCATGGACCCGGTCTACGACCCAATCCGGGAAGACCCTGGCTTCAAGGCACTGCTTGAGAAATCCGATCACCATGAATAGCCTCTGGCAAGGCCTCAAGCAACGCAAGCTGGTGCAGTGGGCGGTGGCCTACATCGCGGCGGCGTTCGCGTTGCTGCAGGGCATCGACATCGTGGGGCAGCAGTTCGGCTGGCCAGAAACCCTGCAGCGTGGCATCACCCTGGCGATGGTGTTGGGGTTCTTTGTTGCATTGGTGCTGGCCTGGTACCACGGCGAGAAGGGCGAGCAGAGCGTCTCGACCACCGAGCTGCTGATCCTGGCGGTGTTGTTGGCGGTCGGTGGCGGTTTGATGTGGCGGTATGCGCGGGTGTCGCCGGATATTGGAATTGCCAAACCATCGGCCGCCGAGAATGCAGCGGTCACGCCGGTGGCGAACACGGCCATCCCGGAGAAGTCCATCGCGGTGCTGGCGTTCGCGGACCAGTCGCCGCAGCGCGACCAGGAATATTTTTCCGACGGCATCGCCGTAGAGATTCTCAACGCGCTGGCGCAGGTCAAGGACTTGAAGGTCGCCGGGCGCACATCGTCTTTTTCGTTCAAGGGCAAGAACGAAGACCTGCGCAAGATCGGCGAGACCCTGGGCGTGGCCCACGTGCTGGAAGGCTCGGTGCGCAAGCAGGGTGACAAGGTGCGCATCACCGTACAGCTGATCCGCAGCAAGGACGGCTTCCACATGTGGTCGGAAGCCTATGACGGCGATCTGAAGGACGTATTCGCGCTGCAGGAACGCATCGCCCAGTCGATCACTGAAAAATTGAAGATCGTGCTGTCCGGCGAGCAGTCGCAGCAACTGGTGGATGCCGGCACCACGAATCCGGACGCGTATGCGCTGTACCTGAAAGCCACGGCCACGTTCGACAAGCGCGATGGCGAGCACATGTTGGATGCTGTGAAACAATTAGAACAGGCCATTCACCTGGATTCAGGCTATGCGCGCGCACATTCGCGGCTGGCTGCGTTGCACGCAATTCTCCCGACCTATGCGCCCGGCCGCTTTGCGGAACGCGAGGAACAGGTGCGCGACCATGCCAGACACGCGATCGAACTCGACCCGCGCCTGGCCGAACCCTGGGCGGCGATGGGGTTGGCGGCGCCACTCAATGGCAGCGGCATGCTCGAAGCGCGGCAGTATTTCGAGAAGGCTTTACAGCTTGACCCTGACGACATCACCACCAACTTCTGGTTCGGCCTGACCTTAGTGCGCAGCGGTTACAAGCGGGCCGGGGTGGAGCGCATCCAGCACGCGCTCGCGGTGGATCCGATGGTGCCGAACGTGATGCGCTGGCGCGGGGTGTTGTACCTGCGCGATGGCGATCTCGATGGCGCCGAGCAATTCCTCAAACGCGCCAATGCTGCCGGCTTGCGCCTGGCGGGACGCGAACTGGGCGAGATCGCGTTTCGACGCGGCGACATCGAATTGGC
>JBDSIA010000035.1:0-5857 GCA_039918175.1 Thermomonas sp. | reverse complement strand
TTCGTCAAGCCGGAAAACGTGGCCGAGATGTACAAGCGGATGGACGCCTTCCTCAACAAGTACATCGGTCCCGGCGCGAAATAATTTACGCCGATGCGATCACTGATAGGGCGGCTTCGGCCGCCCTATCTCATTTCAGGATCGCGCTCATTGCAGCGTCGCGCGCAGGAGCGCCTGCAATAATTGATGCAGCTCGCCTGCCTTGCCGGCGTCGTATTCGAACGTCGCCTCGTCCATGTAGCAGCGTTGGCTGATTTCCAGTTGCACCGCATCTGTGCTGTTGGCGGGATCGCCGTAGTGACGAGTGATATGTCCGCCTTTGAAGCGTCCATTCGTCACCCAGTCGTAGTTCGATTGGCCGGCCAATTCAGCTTCCAGCCTCGCCTGCAGCGCCGCGGAGCAACTCGCCCCATTGGCGGTGCCCAGGTTGAGATCTGGAAGCCGGCCTTCGAACAGGAATGGCAGTTCGCTGCCCTTTATCGAATGTCCTTCCCACAACGTGACGCGGCCATGCGCCGTGCGCAGGCGATCGAGTTCTCCGCGCAATGCATCGTGGTACGGCCGCCAATAGCGTTCGATGCGGGCGGAGACGTCGGCGGCATCAGGCTGCTGATTCGGCAGATACACCGGCGCGCCGCTGAACTGCACGATCGGGCAAAGACCTGTCGTGTTCTGCCCCGGGTACAGACTGGTGTCGTCCTCGCCACGGTTGAGGTCGATCACGTAGCGTGACCATTGCGGCACAAGGATGGACGCGCCCAGATCGCGGGCGAAGTTGTATAGACGCGCCACATGCCAGTCGGTATCGGGAGCGCAGCGTGCGGTTGGGGTCATTCGCGCAGCGAATTCTTCCGGAATAGCGCTGCCGTCGTGCGGCAGGCTGACCAATAAGGGTGCGCTGCCGCGATGCAACTGGAAAATATCGTTCATGCCATTGGCCTCACCCGAACCGCGCCGGGTCGAAAGGCGCTGGATCCACCGACGGTTCGCGGCCCTGGATCAAATCAGCCACCAATTGCCCGGTGCCCGTGCTCATGCCCACGCCCATCATGCCGTGGCCAGTCGCCAGCCACAGGTGGCGGTGACCAGGCGCACGGCCGATCAGCGGGATGTCATCGCGACTCATTGGCCGCCAACCGTACCAGCGCTCGCGTACCTGCGGACCGACTGGCTCGTGCAGAAACGCGCGCGCGCCGCGTTCCAGCGCACCCAGCCGGCGTTCGTTGAGCTGGGTGTCGTAGCCGGAGAATTCCATCGTGCTGCCAAGCCGGAAGCCGTCGCCCCAACTGGTCACGCAGACCGAGCAGTCGCGCAGCATCAACGGGGTCTTGGGCACGAGTGCAGGCCGCGAATAGGTGATCGAGTAGCCCTTGCCCGGCTGGATCGCCTTGCGCAGCCAAGGCAGGCCGATTGCATCGGCCAACCGTGGCGACCATGCGCCGGTCGCGATCACCACGTCGCGAGCATGCATGCTACCTGCGCTCGTCGCGACGCTGATGCCATCGGCAGCGGGTTCCAGCGAATGCAGTGCAGTGTCCTCCGCGATCTTACCGCCGCGCTCGCGCACCAACCGCGCCAGTTCGGCGACATAACGCTCGGGCCGCAGGGATGCATCGCCGGTGAAGCGGATGGCACCCGCGACGCCAGGCTTCAGTGCGGGCTCCAGCGCCTCGTAGGCAGGACCGTCGACAATCTTGAACGGGATGCCTAGCTCGCGCAGCAGCGGCAATTCATGCTGCTCCTGTTCCAGCCGCCGCGGATTGCGGAACACATAGTCTTCGCCTGATTCGACGAATTCGCATTCCAGGCCAAAATCCCGCACCCAATTGGCAAGCCGCAACCGCGAATCGGCCAGCAACGCGTATTTGGCATGCGCGCTGGCCAGCCAGTCGCGCTGGTTGCAGCGCATGGCGAATCCCAGCAACCAGCGCCACAGGGCCGGATCCAGGCGCGGCGGGATATACAGCGGCGCATCCGGCATCAGCATCCAGCGCATGGCGGTACCGATCATGCCCGGCGCCGCCAGCGGCGGAGCGTGGCTCGGGGTAATCGTGCCGCAGTTGCCATGCGAGGCACCGCCGCCGATACGGCCCGCATCAATCACCAAAACCTGGCGGCCAGAATCGAGCAACGTCAACGCAGTGGCCAAACCGGACACGCCGGCGCCAACAATCAGCACATCAATCGCGGGGGCGCTTTGTTGCATCGCAGCATCCTGCTCGGATTTAAACACGGGACATTCACCTACCACAACGTGTTCAGAATTTATTGCAACGCAGCATGACATTCACATCCATGTAACCGTATGGTTCGGCAGCCCAATCGCTCCGGTACCACTTTTCGAGCGGGATTTGCAAGCACCAAAAGGGCTCCATGGCGAGGAATGGATGTCGTCGCCACCATCATTCGCCTTCCTGGCGCATCACATCACATCTCAGGGGTCTGATCACTCATGCAAACGTCCACCCGCCTGCTCACGCTGGCCATTACTGCCGCGCTCGCCGTTCCGTTTTCCGCTTCGGCTGGCCGTCTCGACCAGAATCCGGCAGCGAGCCGCGCGCAGTCCTTGATCAAGGCCTCGCCCGCCGGGATCAAGCGCAACGCCGGCGACGGCTTCTTGGTAACAGACGTCATTATCGATGCCAATGGCACCGAACACGTCCGCTTCGACCGCACCTACCGCGGCCTGCCGGTTCTTGGCGGCGATGTGGTCGTGCATTCCCGCAACGGCCAATTCAAGTCAGCCAGCCTCACCCTGAAGACCACTGGCCGCCCGAGCATCAAGCCGACCGTCAGCGCCGACCAGGCCATCATTGAAGCCGGCACCCGCTTCGGCACCGGCTTTACTGGTGCGCCGACCTCGCGGCTGGTGATCTTTGCGCGCAACGTCACCCCGACGTTGGCCCATGAAGTGGTGTTTGCCGGCATCAAGGCCGACCAGACCCCGACCGACATGCATTACATCGTCGATGCAAATAGCGCGCGGATCCTGGACAAGTGGGACACGATCGAAACCGGCAAGCCCGGCGGCGGCGGCACTGCCTGCACCGGAACCAGCGCGGCCGGTACTGGCAATACGCTGTATAGCGGAAGCATCGTGCTGAACACCACCAATTGCAGCACCAGCTTCCAGATGAAGGACTTGAGCCGGGGTGGCGGTTACACCACCGACTTGGGGAACGGTACACGCGGTACCGGCACAATCTTCAGCGACGCGGACAATACGTGGGGCAACGGCAGCAATGCTGATCGCGCCACAGCCGCGGCAGACGCCCACTTCGGTATCGCGGCCACATGGGATTACTTCAAGAATATCCACGGCCGCAACGGCATCGATGGCAATGGCACGGGCGCATTAAGCAAAGTCCATTACGGCCGCAATTACGTCAATGCGTTCTGGTCGGACGGCTGCTACTGCATGACCTTCGGCGATGGCGACGGCGTGACCTACGGTCCGTTGGTCAACCTCGACGTGGCCGGTCACGAGATGAGCCATGGCGTCATGAGCCGCACCGCTAAGCTGACCTACTCCGGCGAGTCCGGTGGCCTTAACGAAGCCAACTCCGACATCTTCGGGACCATGGTCGAATTCAACGTCAACAGCCCGTCGGACAAACCGGATTATTTGATCGGCGAAGAGCTTTACCTTTCAAACCCTGGCCTGACCAAGGCGTTCCGTTACATGTACAACCCGGAACTTGAAGGCGGCGGTACTCGCTCAAAGAATTGCTGGTCGAACACGTTGGGTTCGCTGGACGTGCATTATTCGTCCGGTCCGGCCAACCACTTCTTCTACCTGCTGGCTGAGGGCAGTGGCGCAAGAACCTTCGCCAACGGCACCATCACCTCGCCGACTTGCAATGGCTCGTCGATCACCGGAATTGGCCGGAGTGCCGCCGAGAAGATCTGGTACAAAGCCATTACCGCGTACATGACCTCGAGCACCAACTATGCCGGTGCCCGCGTAGCTACGTTGAATGCTGCTGTCTCGCTTGGATATGCAGTTGGTTCGACGAACTACAACGCTGTCGCGGCGGCTTGGAGTGCGGTTAACGTCAACTGAAGTTAGCTTCATCGCAATGTAGAAACGGCCCGCTTTCGCGGGCCGTTTCTTTTTGCTGGGTCGGATCCGTTCAGGCAGTGGCGAGACGCATCCCCGGCCGCCGCCCATATGTAGTCCACCGCCACAGCCACTCCATCGGCCCGTAACGGAAGCGACCCAGCCACCAGTGGCTGAAGGCGATCTGCAATGCGAACACCACCACCACGAAGACCAGCTGCCAGGCCCGGCCCATGCCCCAGTGACCGAGCCCGTAGCCGTAGAAAAACAACGTGCCGATCACCGACTGGCTGAGGTAATTGGTCAGCGCCATGCGTCCGGTCGGCGCCAATGGCGCGAGCACCGCGCGCGCGCGTCCATGCCACAGCAACACGACCGCTGCCACATAGCCCAGGCATGCCGGCAGGTTGCCGAGCATCGTCAGTCCGGTCGCCAGCTGGAACTCGCCGTCATTGACCCCACGCACGTGCGTGGTGACAAGCGCGGCGCTGACCAGGCTCAGTCCCATACCTACCGGCAAACCGATCCATACCAATTTCCGAAACAAGGGCAAGTACTGTTCCGGATGCGCCATCACTCCCGAGCGAATGAACCAGGCGCCCAGCAGGAACATACCCAGAACGACGATCGCAAAACTGACGTTGTCGCCCAAGTGATTCACGAACTGGTGCGCCCGCAATGCAACCGCATCGGCATAGCTGCCGCGTTGCATGATCCGGGATTCCTTGGCGACGTCCACGTCATGCTCGTGCCGCCTTTCTGAGCGTTGTTCAAGTTGCTTCGTCAGCGCCTCCTGTTTGACCGGGGTATCCGCTTCCGCCAGCGCAATCCGGTCGCGCTCTGCTTCAGGCGCTTGATTCATCTGCACCAAGCCGCCGATGGTCATCATCAGCATGGGCAGCAGGTAAAGCGTCAAGCCGGCGTTGCGCAAGCCCTTCAATGGCCAACGTCGCAGGCTCGCTGCGACCGCACACAGGATCATCAACGGCACCGCGAAACCTGCAAAAGGCTGCCATGGCAATGACTTGTCGAGCAGCGCAGCGCCACCACCCAGCAGCGCCGCCACCGCAGTACAGAACGCCGCAATCAGCAGCAGGAGCTTGGGGCGGGTGTAGAAGACGACCATCAGCAAGACGGCCCCCATGGCGTAGCTGAAGAGGATGTCGCCGGCCCAAATAAAGATGAAATGCAGCGCGCCGAACACCGCCAGTGCCAGTGTGCGACGCACATACGGACCAAGGAACGCGCGCCCAGCCTGCTCGGCGCGACCCAGCATCACCGCGAAACCCATCCCGAACAGCAGCGAGAACATCGTCCAGAACTTGCCGCGCACGAACACATACACAAACCAGCCCGCCCAATGGTCGATGGCAGGCAGGCCAGCCGGCAAGCCCAGGCCAATATCGCCCATGGGGCGGTTGAAGAACTCCACGTTCATCATGAAGATGCCGAGCAGGGCAAATCCGCGGATTACGTCGAGCGTCTGGATACGCTCGTGGTTTTGCACCGGGCGCCAGGTATCTGTTGCGACTTGCATGGGTAGCGTCTCGTGGTTGATTTACTGTATTAGGTCACTAATACACCAACTCGACATGCGCCAGAAGTAATGGAAGAGGGATCACCAGGCACGCCACGTCCCGTCTGCTGGCCAAACGCAACGCCCCGCTAAGGCACTCGTTACGGGGAAACAATCGGGCGACCGTCAATGCTCGTGGCCACCCTCACCGTGCACATGCCCGTGTTCGAGCTCAACCGCACTGGCTTCACGCACTTCGACGATCTCGATGTCGAAGTCCA
>JBDSIA010000034.1:0-1539 GCA_039918175.1 Thermomonas sp. | reverse complement strand
CTGGCCCCGACCCTGTCCCGGCTGCGCGACAGCTGGCAGGCACGCAAGCCGGAGTTCGCGCAACGCCGCGACGATCTCATGCGCCTGCGCGCAGCGTTCAAGGCGCGGCTGGATGAGATGGCCAGCGCGATCTCCGAGGATTTCGGCGGGCGCTCGCGGCACGAATCACTGATCGCCGACGGCATGACCGTGCTCGGCGAGATCGACCATCTGCTCAAACACCTGCGTGGCTGGATGCGGCCCAAGCGCGTTGGCGTGGGCATCAAATTCTGGCCGGCGCGGGCCGAACTGCGTTCTGAGCCCGTCGGCGTGGTCGGCGTGATCGCGCCATGGAACTACCCGATCAACCTCGCGCTGGTGCCGCTGGCGACCGCGATTGCGGCCGGCAACCATGTGTTCCTGAAACCATCCGAACACACGCCGCGCAGCGCCGAGTTCCTGCGCGATTTGCTTGCCGAAGTGTTCCCTCCATCACGTGTCGCGGTAGCACTGGGCGGCGCTGAGGTCGCCTCCGCCTTCGCCGGATTGCCGCTGGACCATCTGGTGTTCACTGGTTCAACCGCGATCGGGCGCAAGGTCATGGCCGCCGCGGCACCCAACCTGACCCCGCTGACGCTGGAACTGGGTGGCAAATCTCCGGCGATCATCTGCGAGGACTACCCGATCGAAAAGGCCGCCGCGCGACTGGCGACCGGCAAGTGGTTCAACGGTGGCCAGACCTGCATCGCACCCGACTACGTGCTGGTGCCGAAAGGCAAGCGCGACGCGTTGGTCAAGGCGCTGCGTGTCGAAGTGCTTGCGCGTTACGGCGAAAACCTTGAGAACGACGTTGACTACACCCGCGTGGTCAACGACGGGCAATACGCGCGCCTGAAGGGCTATCTGGACGACGCCCGGGATCGCGGTATTGAACGCGTGACACTGGCCGGCCATGCCGACCCGGAGCAGCGCCTGATGCCACCGACCCTGCTGCTGGAACCGGGCGACGATTGCAAGGTCATGCAGGAGGAAATCTTCGGCCCGCTGCTGCCGATCAAGAGCTATCGCACGCTTGACGAGGCGATTGCCCACATCAACGCGAACGACCGGCCACTGGCGCTGTATCCCTTCAGCAACGACCGCGCGCAGGTCGAGCGCATCCTCAGCCAGACACTCTCCGGCGGGGTCACCGTCAATGACACCTTGCTGCACTTCGGCATCAATGCACTGCCGTTTGGCGGGATCGGCGCCAGCGGCATGGGCGCGTATCACGGCCGCGCCGGCTTCGATGCCTTCAGCAAGCAATTGCCGATCGTCTGGCAGTCGCAACGTGCGGCCAGCGACCTGCTCAAGCCGCCATATTCGAAGATCGATCGCTTCATCAAGCTGCTGCTGCGCTGACGCTCGTGACAAAACAAAAGACCGGCGATTGCCGGCCTTTTGCAGTCGTTCAATCCACGTACGAACTGATCACCAGATGCGCACGCGCTGTTCCGGCGGCAGATACAGCTTGTCGCCCGGCTTGACGTCGAACGCGGCGTACCACGGATCGAAATTGCG
>JBDSIA010000033.1:0-2852 GCA_039918175.1 Thermomonas sp. | reverse complement strand
GGCCGGATCCGGGCGCGAGGTCGGCCAATGCATCGGCGTAAGGCAGTGCGCGTTCGGGTGTTGGCGATGCTTCGGTGGCGTGGATGTAGTAGTGCATCGCGCCGATATGGCGCGGGTTTCGCGCCAGAACGCGTTCGAGTTCGGCGAGGATGCGCGGGGTGTGCTCGGTCGGCATGCCATCGGCTTGCCAATACGACCAGGGCGACAAGTCCATCAGTGCTTCGGCGTATAGCGTGGCGGCATCGTCATCACCGGGAAACTCGGCGACCACGCGCGCCATCGCGTCGGCATAGGCGCGATCCAGCGGCTTGCGGTCCTCGGGTGCGGGATCGGCGAAGCGCGTCAACTGCGCCTGGATCAATGCGCGGTCGGCTGGCCGCGCGTTCGCCACAAGCTGCGCGGCGTGTTTGGCGAGTGCGGTCGCGTCCTTGGCGGTCGCCGGATCCATCGGCAGGTTGATGTTGGGGCCCAGCACCAACGCCTGCCCCCAGATACACATCGCGCAGGCGGGGTCCAGGCGCGCAGCTTCCGCGAATGCGCGACCGGCCGCCTCGTGGTTGAAGCCATACGCCATGCGCAGACCCTGATCGAAATAGCGCTGGGCGCCAGGCACCTGGGTGCCGATGTCGCGATGCAGGTCGCCGAAGGTTTCGAACAGGGGTGCCTGCGATGCATCTGCGGCATCTGCCGCAGGGCGTGGGCTGGATGCGGTGCATGCGGCCAAGGCGGCCAGCAACAGCGGGACCATCAGTTTCCGGACGATCATTGCGGATTCCCCAATTCGACAGGCAATGATTGGAAACGCGCAGTGATGCGTGAAACGGCCAGTTGCCGGCATGCCGCGTGCCAATGCCGATGCAATCTGCCCCGCGGTAAAATGGTGGCATCCCGCAATCCGGAGTGATCCCCATGAAATCACGTGCCGCCGTCGCGTTCGCCGCAGGCGAACCCCTGAAGATCGTCGAAATCGACGTCGAGCCGCCGCGCGCCGGAGAAGTGTTGGTCAGAATCAGCCATACCGGGGTCTGCCATACCGATGCGTTCACCCTCTCGGGCGATGATCCGGAAGGCATCTTCCCGTCGGTGTTGGGTCACGAAGGCGCGGGCGTAGTGGTCGAGGTTGGCGAGGGCGTGACCTCGCTCAAGCCCAGCGACCACGTGATCCCGCTGTACACGGCGGAATGCCGCGAGTGCAAATTCTGCCTGTCCGGCAAGACCAACTTGTGCCAGAAAGTACGCGCGACCCAGGGCAAGGGGCTGATGCCGGATGGCAGCACGCGGTTTTCCTACAACGGCGAACCGATCTTCCATTACATGGGTTGCAGCACCTTCAGTGAATACACGGTGGTGAACGAGATCTCGCTGGCCAAGATCGACCCGCAGGCCGATCCGGAAAAGGTCTGCCTGCTCGGTTGCGGTGTCACCACCGGGCTTGGCGCAGTGCACAACACGGCGAAGGTGAAACCAGGCGACGCGGTCGCGGTGTTCGGGCTGGGCGGCATTGGCCTGGCGGTGATCCAGGGCGCGCGCCAGGCCAAGGCCGGCCGGATCATCGGCATCGACACCAATCCCGGCAAGTTCGAGTTGGCGATGTCGATGGGCGCCACCGACTGCATCAATCCAAAGGACTTCGAAAAACCAATACAGGATGTGATCGTCGAACTCACCGACGGCGGCGTGGATTTCAGTTTCGAATGCATCGGCAATGTCCACGTGATGCGCGCGGCGCTGGAGTGCTGCCACAAGGGCTGGGGGGAGAGCATCATCATTGGCGTTGCAGGTGCCGGCCAGGAAATTTCGACGCGGCCATTCCAGCTAGTGACTGGGCGGGTCTGGCGCGGCAGCGCATTCGGCGGGGTCAAGGGGCGCACGCAATTGCCGGGCATGGTCGAGCAGGCGATGTCCGGCGAGATCGACCTCGATCCTTTCGTGACCCACACCATGCCGCTTGAGCAAATCAACGAAGCGTTCGCGCTGATGCATGAAGGCAAGTCGATTCGCAGCGTGATCCATTTCTGAGATGCACAAGATCGAATCCCACGCCAGCTTCGGCGGCGAACAGCAGGTCTGGCAGCACCATTCGCAGGCGCTGGGTTGTGACATGCGGGTTGCGATCTATATGCCGCCGCAAGCGCAGCAAGGGCCGGTGCCGGTGCTGTACTGGCTGTCAGGGCTGACCTGCACCGAGCAGAACTTCATCAGCAAGTCGGGCGCGCAGCGTTACGCCGCCGAACACGGGATTGCGATCGTGTGTCCGGACACCAGTCCGCGTGGCGACGAGGTCGCCGACGCGCAGGGCTACGACATCGGCAAGGGTGCAGGCTTCTACGTCAATGCCACGCAGGCGCCGTGGGCGGCGCATTACCGCATGTACGACTACGTGGTCGACGAGCTGCCGGCGCTGATCGAGGCACATTTCCCGGTGACCGCCGCACGTGCAATCAGCGGCCATTCGATGGGTGGACATGGCGCGCTGGTGGTGGCGTTGCGCAATCCCGGGCGCTATCGCAGCGTGTCGGCATTTGCACCGATCGTGGCGCCTTCGCAGGTACCGTGGGGCGAAAAGGCGTTCTGCGCCTATCTGGGCGATGATCGCGACGCATGGAAGGACTACGATGCTGCGGCGCTGATTGCCGATGCCACCGAACGCCTGCCTCTGCTGGTCGATCAGGGCAGTGCCGACGAATTCCTGGCCACCCAGCTGCGACCGGAACTGCTGGATGTCGCCTGCCGCACCCACGGACATCCGCTGACCCTGCGCATGCAGCATGGCTTTGATCACAGCTATTACTTCATCGCCAGTTTCATCGGTGAGCACATCGCCCACCACGCGGCGGCCTTGCGCGGCTGAG
>JBDSIA010000032.1:0-2870 GCA_039918175.1 Thermomonas sp. | reverse complement strand
AGTGCCGCCCAATCTTTGTACCGAAGTCCGCGTGCGATGCGCTCACGTTGCAACGCGTCTTCCGGCAACGCATGCGTCTGCGCATCGGCGAGCATCTGCAGCCGATTCTCCAGCGTGCGCAAGAAGCGATAGGCTTGCGTGAGTTCTTCGCTGGTCGCAGCCTCCATGTGGCCTAGTACGACCAGCGCTTCCAGCACCGGCAACAGGCTACGCTGGCGCAGGGCGGCTTCGCGACCACCATGGATCAGTTGCAACGCCTGGGCGAGGAATTCGATCTCGCGGATGCCGCCCGGGCCACGCTTGATGTCGTCGGCAAGTTCCTTGCGTGCGACTTCGGCGGCGATCGTCGCTTTCATCGTGCGCAAACCATCGAGCGCGCCGAAATCCAGGTACCGCCGGTACACGAACGGACGCAACGTGCACAGCAACCGTTCGCCAGCCTCGATGTCGCCGGCGACCGGTCGCGCCTTCTGCCAGGCATAGCGTTCCCAGTCGCGGCCCTCACGCTGGAAGTACTGCTCCATCGCCACGAATGACAATGCCACCCGTCCGGCATTGCCAAACGGGCGCAGGCGCAGGTCGACGCGATGGCAGAAGCCGTCGGCGGTGATCTCATCCAGCAATTTAGCCAACTGCTGGCCGAGCCGCGCGAAATAATCCGATGCGGCTAGTGCGCGTGCGCCGTCGGATTCGCCGTCTTGATCGTAGGCATACACGAGGTCGACATCGGAGCTGAAGTTCAACTCGCCGCCGCCAAGCTTGCCGAGGCCGAACACGATGAGCCGTTGCACGGATCCATCCGCCGCGCGCACCACGCCGGAGCGTTGTGCGAATTCGACTTCCAGTGCTTCCAGTCCGATCCGCAGGCAAGTTTCCGCGAGCGCAGTGCTGCCCGCCAGGATCGTGCCGACTGGATCGCCGTTGATCACATCACGCCACACCAGCCGGGTGGATTCCGCATGCCGGTAGCGACGTAGCAGTCGCGGCCATTCGGCGCGGTTGTCGGGCGTGAGTTGAGGCGGCTCGATCGATGCCGCGCCGTCATCGGCCTGCAGGCGTTCGACCAGCGCAGGTTGGCTGGCCAGCGTCGCCAGGGCGAAATCGCTGGCCAACGCGAGTGCGTGCAACTTGCGCATGAAATCGGCATCCGCCCGCCACGCGGCATCCGGCAAGTGCCCCAGGCTGCGTTCAATGAGGGATTCAAGCGTGGTCATGCGCCCGATTGTGGCATCGGCATGCCACTGGGGCATTGCGAGGTTTGCCAACGACTAGGACCGACAGCCAGCCTTGAACGCCGCCCATTAAAAAGCCCGCACCGGTTTTCACCGGTAGCGGGCCTGCTCCCTCCCCCACGTCGGGACGCGGGGCAACTGTGAAGGAATCGTTATGGGGATTGCACGCTGCACTGCAAAAGTGCACCCCGCAGTCCACTAATCATGACTTAGCCCAACGCGACCGTGATCCCACGCTGCGCCAATACGGCCTGCGCGGCCAGTTCGCCGGATTCGCAGCCGCCTTCCATGAAGCCCTGGGTCTCCAGCGCGCAATGTTCGCCGGCGAAATGCAGGCCACCGACCGCTTCGCCCATTACGCCGCGGATGCTCGACCAATCGCCCGGACGGAAGCAGGCATAGCTGCCCAGCGTCCAGCGATGCGATGGCCAATGGAAGCGCGCTTCGCGGGCGCCCGTACGTGCTGCTGCCAACCCCGGGAACACGCGGTCGAGATCGCGCGTGGCGGTCTCGGCCTGCTGCTTCGGACTGCCCTGCCCCAGTGCCACGCCATGTCGGCCGCCGGTGAAATTGGTCAGCACGCCGCCGTTTCCGGGCTGCTTGCGGGTGGTCTCCCAACTGGTCTGGTAGGCCAGGTCGCTCATCGATGCTCCATTGGCCTGATGGTCGCGCCAGACGCGGCGGTCGTAGCCGATCATCAACTTGGCATTGGTGCCGTAAGCCAGGTTGTCGATGGCATTGCGCTTGCGTGTCGGCAGGTCAACGTCGATGCGGATTTGCCGCAGCAGGGTGAACGGCATCGCCAAAATCACATGCTTGGCCCGTACTTTCCTGGATGCCGTGCCGCTGCGGAAGTCGAGGGTGTAGCCGTCGGCATCGCCATGCACGGCTTCCAGCACCTGTCCGGTTTCCAGCGCATCCGACATCTTCATGGCCAACGTGTGCGGGATCAGGTCATTGCCGCCGCGCACATGCGAACGCTCGTCGCTGACGCCAAAGATGCGGAAGGTGTCCTTGGCCTCGATGCCGATGGAGGTCAACAGGTTGAGCGCGGACTGCTGGTCGATTTCCAGGCCCATCTCGGTGGTATAGGCCACGTCGAGCAGCTTGCGCAGCCAACCGGCCACGCCATTGCGGTCGAGCCATTGGCTGAGGGTGAGCGCATCCAGTTCGCGGAATGCGGGGTTTTCATCCTGGTAGTCGTAGTCGCCATCGCCGGCTGCCGCCAGGTCGCGTTCGATGGCAGCAGCCACCGGTTCGAAGGCCTGGACGATGTCATGTTCACTGATCGCGCGACCGTCGAAATACCAGGTGTCGACATCACTGTCGCCGTCCAGCAGGTCGTCCAGCGGCAGACCAAGTTCGGCAGCCATCGCGCGGATGCGGACGTGGTCGGTATCGATCAGCTCGCCGCCGAGTTCGATCACCTGTCCGTCGGGGAAATAGTTGCGCAGGCTGAGCATGCGGCCGCCGACGCGCTCCTGCGCCTCGAATACGCGCACCGCGATGCCTTGCTGGCGCAAGCGCCAGGCTGCGGTCAACCCCGCGATGCCGGCGCCGACGATGACCACTGAGTCGTCTTTGCCGCCCCGCATCGGCGCCGGCAGTGACTGGCAACCTGCGAGCAAGGCGCTGGCA
>JBDSIA010000031.1:0-1821 GCA_039918175.1 Thermomonas sp. | reverse complement strand
GCGATGTAGTGCAGCATGCCGCCCTTGGAGCCGGGCTGGTGGTACGAATAGAGCCATACCGGCAGGTACATCGACACCCAGCGCGTGCCGTGTACGCTGAGGCGTTCCTGCTCCCAGCGCACGCCCCGGTCGTAGCGGCCCACGGATTGTTCGACCTCACAGCGGGCGATTGACAGCAACTGATCCTCTAGGCGTGGGCGCAGGTGCTCCACGTCTTGGTTGCGCTTTTCCGAGGAGACACCCATCAGGTAAGACGCGTTCCACTTGACTGCGTTCTTGGTGTCGAACGGCAGGATCGTGTTGATGATGTTGTTGGTGTTGACGCCGGTATCGAGGTTGCCGCGCTCGCTGGAGGATTCCAACGGCAGGTCATCCACGGTGAAGTCCACGTGCCGATCCACCTGGTAAACGTCGGCATCGTAATAGGTCTTCTTCTTGTCGCCGTCGCCCCGCGTATAGCGGCGCGTCTCGATCTCGGCCTGGCCGGCGACATCGGCGCTGACATTGCCATCGACGATCATGTACGGCAGATAGACACTGATCACATTCTCGGGCGTGAACTGTTCCTTGAATGCCTTCAGCGCGAAGAGTTTGCGCTTGTCCACGAACTGGCGGATGCGCGCGACCGCGTCGTCTTTCTTGATATGGAAGGGCAACACCGCGTCGGGCACTGCGCCGTTCGCCACTTGCTCGTTGATGCCGAACACGTGGCGGCACCAGTGGCAACGCGCGGTCATCGCGGTTTCGGTATTCACGGTGACCTCGGCGCCGCAGGCGGTGCACTTGAAGGTCATCAGGCTGGCGGTATCGGCCGCGATGTCCCGTGCACCGGACGCAATGACTGTGCCTGTGAGTAGGTCAATGCCCTCGCCGAGTCCGAATGCCTCCTCGACTCCCTCGCCATGCCATTCATTGCGGCAGAACATACAGATCAGCAAGTCGCTGCCGGGCTTCTGCCGAATCTCGGTCGAGCCACATTTGGGGCAGCGGTTGAGGCCGTCCTTGAGCTCGTCGGCGGAGGTATCGATGGCGACCGGGTCGGGCGCCAACACTTCGTCGCGGATCGGTTCGGGCAACGTGGCCGGATCTATCGGAAAGCTGCCCGGTGACGGCGGCACATCCTGCGGCGATCCCGGACCGGTGTATGGCGGTACCGGTGGCGGACTATTTGCGGTCGACATGGAGATTGCCCGATTGGCGGCTTACAGGCCGAGTGTCTTACAGACCCAAGGCCTTGGCTTTGAGCGCGTCGTAATCGTCCTGCGTGATCAGGCCGAGATCCAGCATCTCCTTGGCCTTCTTCAATTTGGCGACCGGGTCATCGGCAGCGGGCGCGGCCGGCGCAACCGGTTGCTGCAGGCTGCCGATGCCGCCCATCATGCCCGACGCCATGCCCAGGCCCACGATGCCCGCTGCACCGCCGTTTTCGCCTGCGGATTGCATGCCTGCGGCCACGCTGGCCTGCAAGTTGGAATTGCCGCGTGAACCGGCCAAGGCGTCGGCGCGCTGCACCGTCTTGAGCAGTTCGCGCGTGTTCGGGTCGTATTCGATGGAAATGATGGCGGTCTTGACGATGGCCAGGCCGCGATCGGATTTCCACTGATAGGCGTGCTCCACCGCATCGGACAGGCTTTTTGCGAAACCGACCGAATCCTGCTGCAGCTTGGTGATGCGATTGCCCTTGCTGGGGTCGTTCGTGTACAGGCTGAAAGCCGGCGCGAGCGAGCCCACCACTTCGTTGAACAGTTGGCTGGCGGCGGCATTGTCGAGGTCGGTGAAATCGAAGACCTTGCCGGGCTGGAGATAACTGGCCGGGACGAA
>JBDSIA010000030.1:0-4203 GCA_039918175.1 Thermomonas sp. | reverse complement strand
TGCCGGGCAACAGCGAAAACCGCGCTACCGAGATCTCCGAGATCAGCCGTTCGTTGAAGGGCTTGGCCAAGGAATTGAACGTGCCGGTGATCGCGTTGTCGCAGCTCAACCGCTCGCTGGAAACGCGCACCGACAAGCGCCCGGTAATGGCCGATCTGCGCGAATCCGGCGCGATCGAGCAGGACGCTGACGTGATCGTGTTCATCTATCGCGACGAGTACTACACCAAGGAGGCGTCGCCAGACAAAGGCCTGGCCGAAATCATCATCGGCAAGCAACGCAATGGACCGACCGGTTCGTTCAAGCTGAAGTTCTTCGGCGAGTACACGCGCTTCGACAACTTGGCGCATGACACGGTAGGTAGCTTCGAATAACTGCGTATGTTCGCAATGATGTTGCGTACAGCCCCGGTAGTGGCGGGTGTTAGCGCAGCGGGATTTCGAGGCGCGTAGCGAACACCCGCCACTGCCGAGGCGGGCCAGAACAACAACGGCAACTGGATATGGTCGAATAGCGCCATGAGCGACCTCCTCAGCCAGCGTCCGACCCGTATCAACGTCGACCTCGATGCGATCACCCACAACTTGCGCGCTATCCGCGGGCATGTAGGCGTGCCGGTGATGGCCATCGTCAAGGCCAATGCGTATGGCCATGGCCTGCTGCCGGTGGCCTTGCACCTGCAAGCCCAAGGCGTGGAGCAATTGGGTGTCGCCTTCGTGGAGGAGGGCATTGCGTTGCGCAATGCTGGGGTAAGCGTGCCGATCCTCGTACTGGGCGGGATATTCGGCCCACAGGTCTCGCACTTCATCAGCAATGACCTGGAAATCACCGTGTCCTCGCTGGACAAGCTGCGCCAGGTCGAGGCCGCGGCGCAGAGTCTGGGCCGCAAGGCGGTGATCCACCTGAAGATCGATACCGGCATGGAACGGATCGGCGTGCACAGTTATTCGTGCCGGCCTTTCATCGAGGCCGCGCTGGCCTCGCGCTGGTGTGACCTGAAAGGCATTTATTCGCACCTGGCCTGCGCCGATGACCCGGCGTCGCCGATGACGCTCCAGCAACTGGAACGCTTCCTCGAGGCATGTAGCCACATTGAACGTGCTGGTGCGCCGATGCCGATGCGCCACCTCGCCAACTCGGGTGGCGTGCTGCATTTCCCGGACACTCACCTCGACATGGTACGTCCCGGCATCCTCATGTACGGCGTGCTCCCAGACCCGGCATCGCAGGCAACCATCGACGTGCGGCCGGCGCTGTCGCTGGTGTCGCAGGTGGTCTATTTCAAAGTGGTCAAGGCGGGCCACCCGGTCAGCTATGGCGCGACCTGGGCGGCCGACGCCGACACGCGCATCGTGACCATTCCAATCGGTTATGGCGATGGCTATCCGCGTTCGTTGTCGTCCTGCGGGCAAGTGTTGATTCGCGGCAAACGGTATCCGCTGGTGGGCCGCGTGTGCATGGACCAGTTCATGGTCGATATCGGGGTCGACAGCGCCTGGAACGAGGACGAGGTAGTGTTGATTGGCCACCAGGGAGAGGTCGCACTGGTGGCGGAGGACGTCGCCCTGGCCGCGGGCACGATTCCCTACGAGATTCTCACTGGCCTCAACCAACGCATCCCGCGCGAATACCACGGCAGCTGACGGCAGCACGCGCGTTGACCCTGCGCCAGCGGGCGTGATTCACTCATCGACCACTCGGGGAGCATCCATGGCCACGCCGAAACCGCGCACGGGTTCCACGCGTCGACCCATCACGCGACCGAAGCGCGAAGCAATGTCGCGGGTGGACACCGCCTGGTTGCGCATGGAGCGCCCGACCAACCCGATGATGATCACTGGCGTATTGATGTTCGCCGAACCGATGTCGCTGCCACGCCTGAAGAAGGTCATCCAGCAGCGTTTCCTCAGCTACCAGCGCTTCCGTCAGAAGCCCGTCGAGGGTGCGACCGGCGCGCATTGGGTCGAGGACGATGCCTTCGACCTGGACTGGCATGTGCGCCTGTCCGGCCTACCCGGTAACTCCGGCCTCGCTGCGGAGAAAAACGCGCTGGAACGCTTCGCCAGCCAGCTAGCGTCCAGCCCGCTAGACCCGACCAAACCGCTTTGGCAATTCCACTTGATCGATCGCTACCAGGGCGGCAGTGCGCTGGTGACACGCATCCACCATTGCTATGCCGATGGGATCGCGCTGGTGCAAGTATTGCTGTCGTTGACCGACACCAGTCGCGAACCGGCCGAGGCCAAGCGCCTGGACAAGGCCTGGCTCAAGCAGGAAGCCGGGCCGGTCGCGCGCCGGGTCGGCGCCGTGGATCGCTACATGAAGCTCGGCGGCAAGATGCTGGAGCAGGGCATGGCGATGTATCGCGACCCGACGCTGGCAGGCGTAATCGCCAAGGAGGGCGGTGAGATTGCCCGCGAGCTGCTCACTGCGTTGGCCCTGCCGGACGATCCGCCGTCTTTGCTGCGCGGCAAGCTTGGCGTCAGCAAGCGCGTGGCCTGGGCAGACCCGATCGACCTCGAAGAGGTCAAGGCGGTGGGCCGCGCCTGCGATTGCACGGTCAACGATGTGTTGATGGCGGCAGCGGCCGGCGCCTTGCGTGGCTACATGCTTGATCGGGGCGAGGATCTCGACGGCATCACCCTGCGCGCCACGGTGCCGGTTAACCTGCGGCCTTTGGAACATGCCAAAAAACTCGGCAACCACTTCGGTCTGGTGTTCCTGGAGTTGCCGGTCGGCGAAGACAATCCCGTGCGTCGATTGGAGCGTGTCGCCGACTGCATGAATCAGTTGAAGAAATCACGCCAAGCGATTGTTGCATATGGTCTTTTAGCGGCTTTAGGGATTGCTCCCCCAGCCATCCGTGAGCTTGCGTTGGAGATGTTCAGCCGCAAGGCCAGCGCAGTGGCGACCAATGTTCCCGGCCCGCAGCAACCCTTGTTCATGGCCGGCTGCAGTGTGCGCGACATGATGTTCTGGGTCCCGCAAACCGGCTCTATCGGAATTGGTCTCTCAATCATGAGTTATCGCGGCCAAGTGCATTTCGGATTGATTTCCGATGCCTGCCTGATCCCCGATCCAGATGCAGTGATCCGCCGATTCGGTACCGAATTCGAAAAACTGCTTTACCTGGCCCTGATGGGCAACTGGGACGAAACCCTGGATGCAGCAGGGGCCTCGGCCCTACTGGTAGCATCAACCCCAGCTTAACGGCCACGTGGGTATTCACATTCGAGCCACATTGCGCCAACTAGCCTGTGCAACGTATTCAGGAATCGCCTGATAACAGCTACAGCCGCCCAGACTAGGAGTCATGACTTATGAACAACCAGCTCAAGCTTGCAGTGCTCGCTGCCACCCTCACCGTCTTCACGTCGGGTTGCGCCACCTATACCGGGCAGACCAACGATCCGAACGATCCCAACCATACCAAGCGTGGCGCCCTGATCGGCGCAGCCATCGGTGCGGCGGCAGGCCTGCTGAGTGGCGGTGACGCCGTCGAACGCCGCCAGCGGGCCATGGTGGGCGCAGGTGTCGGTGCTGTCGCAGGCGGGGCGGTCGGGGCCTACCAGGATCGACAGGAAGCCCAACTGCGTCGCGAAACCGCGGGCACCGGTATCGACGTCACCCGCGATGGCGACGTCATCAAACTCAACCTGCCGGATGGGGTCACCTTCGACTTCGCCAAGTATGACCTCAAGCCGCAGTTCTTCCCGGCATTGAACACCATTGCCTCGACGCTCAAGGAATACAACCAGACCATCGTCGAAGTCAGCGGCCACACCGATAGCGTGGGTTCGGATGCTGCAAATCAGACGCTGTCCGAGCGTCGCGCCAATTCCGTCGCGAACTACATCATGGGCCAGGGCGTGATTCGCGAGCGCTTCGAGATCGTCGGCATGGGCGAACGCTATCCGATCGCCAGCAACGACACTGATTCCGGTCGCGCCATGAACCGCCGCGTCGAGATCCGCCTGTTGCCGCTGAAGTCATGATCTCGCGGTAACTGAATAGTTCGACACAAGGGCCGCATTGCGGCCCTTGTTGTTGGGGGCACTGGTCTTGCAGATGCGGCATCCGCCCCTATACTGATGGCTGTCAGCGATATCGACGTTCCCGGGGGTGCACTGGCTTCGACGGGGGTTGCGAAATTGTTTGGCGCATGCCGAGGGGGTAGCTTTCCTCGTTAATCCAGCTGCAAAA
>JBDSIA010000029.1:0-2628 GCA_039918175.1 Thermomonas sp. | reverse complement strand
CACCGAGCTGCTCGCCGATCTTGCGCAGATCCTGATTCTGGCCCTTGAACTGGAACGATGACGTGCGACCCACCACCTGCATGCCGTCGATGCGCGCCAGCGAGTTGAGGATTTCCTCCGATAAACCATCGGAGAAGAACTCGTTTTCCGGGTCAGCGGACATATTCACGAACGGCAACACGGCGATCGCGCGCGACTTCGCCTTCGATTGTTCTGCACTGATTTCAGCTGTGACATGCGCCGTTGTCTGCGTGACCAGAGCTGCCTCGCGACGCGGGGCGAGCACGAACTTGTCGAAGGCGAAATAACTGATTGCCACTACCGCCACGATCAGGATCATGCGATCCAAGCGGTTCGCGGTTTGTGGCGCGATGGATTGCGAAATCGGTACTTCTGCGTCGCGCTTCAAACCGTCAGGTGTCAGCTCGAACACCCACGCAACGATCATCGCCGGAATAAAGCCAACCGCAAGCGCCAAGACAATGCTGCGCGCGATCCATTCCGCCGCGCCGAACATCGGCAGGATGGTTCCAGCGACCTGCACCAGCAACCACGCACCGACCAGGTACAACCCGGCGGCGCGGATCACGTTGCGGCGCTTGAGTTCGGCGATGAAGTTCATGGCTTCTCCTGCGCAAGATTCCGCAGCGGGTCCCGCATGTCCTGCTTGAAGTACACCGTCATGTTGCCGAGACCGGTCTTGATGTTGGCGATGAGCAACTGCAGCATCGGCACCAGCCCGGGGTCGTTGCGCAGGATCGTGGCGCTGTCCGCGATCACTTGGGGCGACAGGCCTGTCGAGCAAGGATAGTCGAGCGCATGCGCGATTCCCACGTAGTCGCCGACCGGCAGAGAGCGATCGCCACAGCGTTCGGCAAGCGCCTGCTGGACATCCCGGGGCAGGACCATCCGAAATGCGCTGCGATACGCCGATGTCCTCGCGTCCTCCACGATGTAGCCATGAATCGGCGTGGTGTAGACGCGCATGGCCAGGTCGCGCAGCGCTGGATCGCGGATCAGGCCGATCTCGCCGGTGGAGGTCAGCTCGTCATATGTGGCACGGCGGCGGACATTGCCATTGTACTGGGTGGCCCGATAGGCCTCGATCAGCAGTGCCTCGTCCGGCAACGACTTTTTTCCGGCAAGTGCATCGACCGTAAGCTCGGCACTGGCGAGGACCTGGTTGTAATACCCGATCTGCATTTCATAGCCCCAGGCTTCCTCGCGCAGATCGCTCCTGAGGCGCTCGGCGAAGTCCGCAGCCTTGGCGTCGGTCTGTCGATCCTCGTTCCAGTTCGACGCCTGCAGGCCGATGTACACGCCGACGATGACCACGACCAGTTCGACCGCAACTGCAGCCCAGTCCTGCCGGCGCAGGCTACAGGCGAAACGGCGAAAGATCATGGCGATATATCCTTTTTGATCAATTCGCGCAATCCAGATAATGGATCAGGATCCGCAGTGGGGAAAAGGCCCCGGACCGGCTGTGTGGATCAATTTGCGATGCATTAGTTCGGTGATCAGCCTCATGCACCGAATTCCTTGTGCAAACGCTCTGCCAATGCGCGTGCAGCCACTTGGTGCTGGCTGACCAGATCGGTCATCACTTCCAGGTTGGTGATCCAGAAACGCAATTCCGGCAACAGGTGCGGATCGGCGAGATAGCCGTCGAGCACGGCCTGCGCCTGCACTTCCGACATCGGCGAGTCGCAGTCGATCAGGCGCTGGTTGTCGGGCGCGGGCGTTTGGTGGCAGCGCGCCCAGACGTGCGCAGACGCAATGGTGGGGGTGTGGCCGCGCACGATCTTGCGATACTCGGGCTCCAGCCGGAACAGGAAATTGGCGGCATAGCCGGAGCCATTGACGTAATAGTCGGCCAACGCCGTGCGCAGCCCTGCGTCCACAAATAAGCCGAGCTCGCCTGCACTACGCAGCTCCTGGTAGGTCGTATCCGCCGGCACGTACGGAAACAGCTGGCTGGCCTGGTAAAAGGACAGCAGCGTCTTCCATGCCGACCCATCGACCAGTTGTCCGGTTTCGGCATAGCGGATGGCGCCCTGCCCATAGCCAGCGACCTGTCGCCAGAACACGACCCGACGCTGCAATGCCGCTTGGTCGCTAGCTAGGTCGGTTGCGATGCGCTGGAGATTTTCGCGCGCTTGCGCGGCGTCGTGGCGTGACTGGTTCCAGTTCGCCACCTGGAGACCAAGAAACACACCGACCACCAGCAACACGAACTCGATCCAGATCGCCGTCCAGTTTTGTTGCTTCAGCGATTGCGATAGGCGGCGCAGGATCATGGCGTTGCCGCCTCGCCTACTGTCGGCTTGGAACCCAGCAAGGCAATCGCGCCGGACAGCCCGTCGCGAGCCCCACGCAAGTTGCTCACCGCATTGGAGGCGGTGCTGTACTGCTCCCGAAGATCGCCAAGCACCATCGGGTCGCGGCGCAGTGCTTGCGCAACCTCCATGAGCTCGGCGGGATCGGCATCGAACTTGCAAGTTTCGACGAAACCGCCCGTGTTGCTGTCGCTGCAACCTGCTTGTATCGCGACTTGCATGGCCATCGGAATGATTCTTCGCACGGTCCGGCGATAAGGGGAATCGAGACCCATGGAATAGATCGCTC
>JBDSIA010000028.1:0-2276 GCA_039918175.1 Thermomonas sp. | reverse complement strand
GGTCGGCCAGACCGGCAAGATCATCGCCCCGGAACTCTACGTCGCGATCGGCATTAGCGGCGCCATCCAGCACCTGACCGGAATCAAGGATGCCGGAACGATTGTGGCCATCAACAAGGACGGCGATGCGCCGACCGCCGCACCGATCCGGTCAGCGAAGTCGTAGATAATCTTGAAATTCTCTGCCGACCCGACACCGCGACCGCCGGAGACGACGCGCTTGGCGCTCTGCAGGTCGGGGCGATCTGACGAACCCGCAGCCAGTCCAATAAAGCGCGTATGCGTGGGCAGGGCGGCATCGACGCTCACCGCTTCTACCGTCGCGCTACCGCCCCCGGATGCTTCCGGCCATGACGCGGCACGGACGGTCGCAACCACCGCATGGTCGGCCGGCGCCTCAACCGTGATGATTGCGTTGCCGGCGTAGATTGGGCGCTTGAAGGTGTGACTGCCCTCGACGCTCATTACGTCGGAGACCTGGGCCACGCCGAGCAATGCCGCGACGCAGGGCATCAGGTCCTTGCCGAACGTGGTGCTGGGGCCGAATACATGCGAGTAGTCGGCGGCGACTTGCGCCACCTGCGGTGCCAGCACCTGGGCGATGGCATGCGCGTTCGCAGCATTGGCCACGGTCAGCACCTTGGCCACGCCGCTGATCTGCGCGGCTTTGGCCGCGACCGCGGCGGGATCGGCGGCCAGCACCAGGATGTCGATGCTGTCTGCGTTCAACGCCTGCGCGGCGGACACACACTTGGCGGTGGCGGCGTTGAGCTTGCCGTCATGGTGTTCGGCGACGATGAGAACCTTGCTCATTACAGCAACCCCTTTGCCTTGAGTGCAGCGACCAGTTCGGCCGCATCCTTCACCAGCACGCCGCGGCTACGCTTGGCAGGCGCCGCGTAGTGGGTGGTCTTGAGCGTGTCGCCGGCGTCGACGCCAAGATCGGCGAAGGCAATCGTCTCCATCGGCTTGCTCTTGGCCTTCATGATGTCCGGCAGCTTGATGAAGCGCGGCTCGTTCAGGCGCAGGTCGGTGGTGACGACCGCTGGCAGGTCGACTTCAAGCGTCTCCAGGCCGGCATCGACTTCGCGCACCACCGTGGCCTTGCCATCGGCGATGTCGAGCTTGGACGCAAATGTGGCCTGCGGGCGGCCCCACAGCGTGGCCAGCATCTGGCCGGTCTGGCTAGCGTCGTCGTCGATCGCCTGCTTGCCCAGGATCACCAGATCGGGCTGTTCCTTCTCGATCAACTTGAGGAAGGTGCGCGCGGCGGTCAGTGACTGGATTGGCCCGTCCACCACCACGTGGATCGCGCGGTTGGCACCCATCGCCAGGCCATTGCGCAGATGCGGTTGGGCGTCGGCAGGCGCAATGGTGGCGACGATTACTTCGCTGGCAATGCCCTTGTCGCGCAGCCGCAACGCTTCTTCCAGGGCGATGTCGTCGAACGGGTTCGGCGACAGCTTGACGCCATCGGTGACCACGCCGGAGCCGTCCGGCTTGACCTGGATGCGGACGTTGTAGTCCACCACGCGCTTGTAACCGACCAGAATCTTCATCGTTGGTGGAATCCTGTGCTTGCAGCTTGGGCCGGAACGGCCAGCCCGTCATTTTAGCGGACGCAGGCGTATGTTGCAGGAGAGTCGAATGCCTGTCAGAGAGTACGCCGAGCCCCGAGTCGCGCACCCGTTAGAATTGGGTTCCGCCTCACCGCACAGATCAACAGGAGCATGCCGTGGCTGATGCCAATCGCAAGCCGGCTAAACACAAGCACTATCCAGACGCCGCGACCGCCTTGTCGGGGCTGGTGGCGGATGACCAGATCCTCGCCGTTGGCGGCTTCGGCCTGTGCGGCATTCCCGAGGCGCTCATCGCGGCCTTGCGCGATTCCGCGGTGAAGGGCCTGACCGTGATATCCAACAATGCCGGGGTGGATGGCTTCGGCCTCGGCCAGCTGCTGGAAACCCGCCAGATCAAGAAAATGATTTCGTCCTACGTGGGCGAGAACAAGGAATTCGAGCGCCAGTACCTCGGGGGTGAACTGGAGCTCGAGTTCAATCCGCAGGGCACCCTGGCCGAGCGACTGCGCGCTGGCGGTGCCGGTATCCCGGCGTTCTTCACTGCGACCGGGTACGGCACGATTGTCGCGGACGGCAAGGAAACCCGCGAGATCGACGGTCGCTGGTATGTGCTGGAAACCGCGCTGAAGGCGGACGTTTCGCTGGTCAAGGCATGGAAGGCGGACAAGGCCGGCAACCTGGTCTTCCGCAAGACCG
>JBDSIA010000027.1:0-2663 GCA_039918175.1 Thermomonas sp. | reverse complement strand
CCGGCACCTGCACGTCGACTTCCTTGACCGCCGCGATGATGCCCTCGGCGATCATGTCGCAACGCACGATGCCGCCGAAAATGTTGACGAAGATCGCCTTCACGTCAGGTGCGCGCAGGATCAGCTTGAACGCCTCGGTCACGCGCTCCTTGGTTGCCCCGCCACCCACGTCCAGGAAGTTTGCCGGCGTGCCGCCTTCCAGCTTGATCACGTCCATCGTCGCCATCGCCAGGCCGGCACCATTGACCATGCAACCGATGTTGCCGTCCATGGTCACGTAGTTGAGGTCGAACTTCGAGGCCAGCACTTCGGTCTCGTCTTCCTGCGCGATATCGCGCATCTCGACCAGTTCCGGGTGGCGGAAGTTGGCGTTGTCGTCGGAATTGATCTTGCCGTCGAGCACGGCCAGGTTGCCGTCGGTGAGGATCGCCAGCGGGTTGAGTTCAACCAGCGCCAGGTCCTTTTCGTTGAACAGCTTGTAGAGGCCCAGCATGATCTTGGTCAGCTGGCTGACCTGCTTGGCGTTCAGCCCAAGCGCGAAACCCAGCTCGCGGCACTGGTACGGCTGCAGGCCTTGCACATAATTGACGTTGACCGTCTTGATCGCGTCGGGGTTCTCCTCGGCGGTCTTCTCGATTTCGACGCCGCCATCGCTGGAGGCGATGAAGGTGATGGTCTGGGTCGAGCGATCGACCAGCACCGACAGGTAAAGCTCCTTGGCGATGTCGGTGGCCTGGGTCACCAGCACCGAATCCACCGGCAGCGCTACGCCGGCCGACTGGTAGGTTTCCATCTTGGTACCGAGCATGCCTTTCGCGTAGTCACGCACGTCATCCAACGATTTGGAGTACTTCACGCCGCCGGCCTTGCCGCGACCGCCGGCATGGATCTGCGCCTTGACCATCCAGGCATTGCCCCCGATGGCCTTGGCCGCATCCACGGCCTCCTCCGGGGAGCGCGCAACGCGCCCGGCGGGTACCGCAATGCCGTAATCGGCAAACAACTGCTTCGCCTGGTATTCGTGGAAATTCATGATTCACCGAAGGGACTTAGAGCCTGTTAAAGGCAGGGCCTGTCAAGGCGTGGCCGGTAAGGGCATGAACGCGCCACGGCTGCCGGAAACCCGGCCCGGCCGCAGGCGGAATCCCCATTTTAACGTAGCTGGCGCCGCGCCGTCGGCATCAGGGACAGCGCATCCGTGTGACCAGCCATCGTGACGGCGTGCCTATACTCCGCGCGTGCGAGACGACGCGACCAGTCAGGACCAAGACGACGACAACGCCGCCATCCGGCGCGAACTTTATTACTTCACCCTGTACCGGATCCTGGAAGCCGCGTTGCTGTGCCTGGTGGTGTTCAGCCCGGCCGGCATCCTGATCGGCGAACCGCTCAACCCGCTGCTGGCCCGAAGCGTCGCCGTGCTGTACCTGCTGGCGGCGGTCGTGCTGTTCCTGACCGGTCGCCGCGGCGATCCGCGCCTGCAGGTCATGGTCGGCGTGCTGGTGGACATCAGCGCGGCCGTGCTGGCCATCCATGCCCTTCCCCGCGCGGCATCGGGGATCGCCATGATGCTGCTGTTCAACGTCGGCGCCGCCGCCTTGCTGTTGCCGATCCGGCTCGGGCTGGGCACTGCGGTGCTGGCGGCGCTTGCCCTGGTTGGCGAACGCGTCGTGCAGATATTGTCCGGCCACGACAGTGACCGGCCATTGGCCGAACTGCTGATGTTCACGGTCAGCTACCTGGCCATTGCCACCCTGACCAACCTGCTGGGTCGGCAGATGCGCGCCAGCGAGGCGCTTGCCGAACGCCGCGGCAGCCAGGCTGCCAACCTGGCCGAAATCAACGAACTGATCATCCGCCGCATGCGCACCGGGGTCTTGCTGGTGGATGGCGATGGTGAGGTCAAGCTGGCCAATGAAGCCTCGATGTTGCTACTGGGCGGGATCGGCGAGGGCAGGCGCACGCTGGCACAGGTTGCGCCGGAACTGGCCAAGCGCCTGCAGGACTGGCGACACGATGGCGCCATCGATGCCGTGCCGCTGCAGCTGGCGCCGGACCTGCCCGAAGTGCTGCCCCGGTTTGCCCGCCTGCTGGCCGACGACGCCCAGGTGCTGATATTCCTGGACGATACGTCACTGGTGTCGCGCCGGGCCGAATCGCTCACATTGGCCACGCTGGGCCGATTTTCCGCCAGCCTGGCCCACGAGATACGCAACCCGTTGGCGGCGATCAGCTATGCCACCCAGCTGATGGAGGAGTCCTCCGATATCCCCGAAGCGGACCGCCGGCTGCTTCAAATCATCTACCAGCAGACCCACCGGATGAACGGCATTGTCGAGAACGTGCTCGGGCTCGCCCGGCGCGAACGCGCGCAGCCAGAGAACGTGGAGCTGGTGGAATTTGCCCGGAACTTCGTCCAGGACTACCGCAACATCCATCCGCTGGACAACGACCAGCTCGACGTGATCAGCGGCAAACAGCCGATCCCGGCCATGATCGACCGCCGCCAACTGCAGCAGGCGGTCACCGTGCTGGTGTACAACGCACTGGTATACGGACGGATGCCCGGACAACCGGCGCGGGTCAGCCTGCGCGTGCACGCCAGCGATTCTGGCGCGCCGGTGCTGGATGTCGCTGATCGGGGTCCGGGCGTGCCCGACACC
>JBDSIA010000026.1:0-4448 GCA_039918175.1 Thermomonas sp. | reverse complement strand
AAGCTGCCGGGCATGCGCCAGAACAGGAAGCCGCACAGCACGACGAGCCCTGCGAACACCGCCATCCAGCGTGGCGCATGCCGGATCGCGCCGCCGATGTGGCCGACATAGGTCTTCGACAGACGCTCGTAACCGCGATTGAATCCGCGGAAAATCGGGTTGCGGCTCTCGTGGTGCGTGCTGGGCTTGAGCAGGCTTGCGCACAATGCAGGCGTAAAGCCGAGCGCGAGGAACGCGGAGAACACCATCGCCATCGCGATGGTCAATGCGAACTGTTTATAGACTGCGCCGGCGCTGCCTTCCTGCAACGCGCTGGGGATGAACACCGCCGCCAGCACGATGGTGATGGCGATCACCGCGCCACTGATCTGGCCCATCGCCTTGCGGGTGGCCTCGTAGGGTGACAGGCCTTCCTCAGTCATGATGCGTTCGACGTTCTCGATCACCACGATCGCGTCATCCACCACAATCCCGATCGCAAGCACCATGCCGAACAGGCTTAGCTGATTGATCGAGAAGCCGATCAGGTACATGCCCAGGAACGTGCCCAGCAACGCCACCGGAATCACCAGGGTCGGGATCAGGGTGGCCCGCAGGTTCTGCAGGAACAGCAGGATCACCAGGAATACCAGCACCATTGCCTCGGCCAGCGTCTTGACCACTTCCTTGATAGACACCCGCACGAAATCGGAACTGTCATACGGCGTGAACCAGGTCACGCCACTAGGGAAACTGGCCTGCAGATTGGCCATCTTGGCCTTCACCGCCGCAGCGACTGCCAACGCATTCGCCCCGGGCGCCAATTGCACGGCAAAACCCGAAGCAGGCTGGCCATTCCAGCGCAAATCGAAGCTATACGCGGAGCCCGCCAGTTCGACCCGAGCCACATCCTTGAGTCGCACCGCCGCGCCACTGGCGTCGGTACGCAGCAGGATTGACTCGAACTGTTGCGGTTCACTGAAGCGGCCTTCTGCGGCGACAGACGCGGTGAACATCTGTGAATCCGGTGATGGCTCCCCACCGACCGAGCCGGCCGAGAACTGCACGTTCTGCCCACGCACCGCGGCCAGCACCTGCGAGGCCGACAGCCCATAGGCGCGCAGCTTGTCCGGATTCAGCCAGATGTTCATCGAGTACTGGCCGCCGAACAGCTGGGTGCTGCCGACGCCCGGCACACGCGAGATCTGGTCAAGCACGCGCGAGGCATTGAGGTCGGCCAGTTCGTCCTTGCCGATCGAAGGATTGGTGGACTTCAGCGCGATGACCAGCAAGAAGCCGGCATTGGCCTTGGACACGGTCACGCCCTGCTGGACCACATCGCCGGGCAGGCGCGGCGTGGCTTGGCCGACCTTGTTCTGCACCTGCATCTGGGCGATGTCAGGACTGGTGCCGGGCTTGAAGGTCAGGCTGATCGAGGAGCCGCCGCTGGAACTCGACGAGGAACTGAAATAGTCCAGGTTGTCGATGCCGGTGAGTTGCTGTTCGATGATCTGGGTGACCGCGCGTTCGGTGGTCTGCGCGCTTGCGCCGGGGTAGTTCGCGTTGACGTTGACCTGGGTCGGCGCGATGTTGGGGTAGGACTCGACGCCAAGGCCGCCGATCGACAACGCACCGGCAATCACGATCAGGATCGCGATGACCCAGGCGAACACAGGATGTTCGATGAAATATCTGGACACGGCTCAGCCCTGGGCCGGTTCGGGGGCGCCCTTGGCATCCGCAGGCTGGGCAGCGACCTTGGCAGGCTGACCTGGCTGCACGCGCTGCAGGCCGGAGACGATGACCTGATCACCCGGGGCGACCCCGTCACTGACGATCCAGTCACTGCCTTGCATCAGGCTGGCGGTGATCCCCTTGCGCGCAACTTTCCCGTCCTGGCCGATCACCAGCACATAGGCGCCTTGTCCATCGCGCTGCACCGCGATCTGTGGCACCCGGAACGCATTGCGCTGCTCGCCCAGCGATGCCTGCACGCTGACGAACGTGCCTGGCAGCAACCGATAGTCGGGGTTCGGCAGGCGGGCGCGCATGGTCACTGCGCCGGTTGCAGGGTCGACCACGTCACCGGCGAAATCCAGGCTACCGGGCTGCGCATAGAAACTGCCATCGGCCAACTTGATCTTGACCTCGCGTGCACCGCTGCCTTCAGCCATTGCACGCAACTTGGCGAGATCATCGACGCCGATGGAAAACTCCACATACAGTGGATCGATCTGGTCGACCGTGGTCAGCAAGGTCGCGCCGCCCTCGCCGACCAGCGCACCCTCGGTGATCTGCTGCTGACCCGCGCGACCGGCGATCGGGGCGCGAACGGTGGCGTATCCCAGGTTGATGCGCGCGGCCTGGACTGCGGCTCGCGCCTGCTGCACGGCAGCCGCGGCACTGCGCTCATTGGCCAGCGCATTGTCCAGGTCGGTGGCGGAAATGAACCTGGCCGGAGCCAGCTGGCGTGCCCGCGTCGCGGAGGAATGGGCGTTGGCGGCATTGGCCTGGGCACTCGCCAGTCCAGCTTGTGCGGCGCTGAGCGAAGCCTGCAACTGCGCCGGATCGATCTGGAACAAGGCCTGGCCCTGGCCGACATCGCTGCCCTCTTCATACAGCCGACGCTGGACGATACCGGCCACGCGGGCACGCACGTCGGCGCTGCGGAACGGCGACAGCCGCCCGGACAGTTCCTGCTGCAAGGCAATCGTGGCGGGTTGCAGGATGAGCACGCCGACTTCGGGCGGAGGCATGTTCGCGCCGGGGCCGGCTTGGGCGGCATCCTTCTTGCACCCGGCTAGCGCCAAACTGGCGGCTGCAACAACGACAAATGCGAGCGACACGCGCATGCGCGACCTCTTCTCAAGGCAATTTCTGGACTGGTGAGTTTAGCTTAATTAACGGAGAGTCCTGTGTGCCGGAAGTCGTGTGCAGGGCAGGCCCGATGGATCACTCCGCCTGTATTGGAATCCGCAGGTGATCCGCGAATTTGGCCGGGTCCGGATCGATGGCATGCGGCAGCACGCCCCAGCACGGCGCCGGCAGGCGCTCGCGCAGCATCTGCAGGTTGTCGTCGACGCGCTCCATGGCCGGGTCCACGTGCGAGGCGATCCAACCGGCCAGGTGCGCGCCATCGGCGGCAATCGCGCGCACGCTGAGCAGTGCATGGTTGAGGCATCCCAAACGCATCCCGACCACCAGCAGCACCGGCATCCGCAGCGCATGCACGAAGTCCGCCTGCATCAGCGTTGCCGACAACGGCGCGGACCACCCACCCACACCCTCCACTACCAATGCATCGGCTTGTCTGGCGAGTCGGGCATGCGCATCCAGCAGGCTTTGCAGCGAAACTTCAATGCCCGCGTCACGCGCGGCCAACTCCGGCGCCAACGGCAACGGCAACGCAACCGGATTGAGATCGGCGTAGTCGGGCCGCGGATCGCTGGCGGCAAGCAGCGCCAACGCATCGGCATTGCGCCAGGGGCCATGGACCCGTTCGCAGCCGCTGGCCACCGGTTTCATGCCTATCGCGCGCACGCCATTGCCGCGCAAGCCATGCAGCAATGCACAGCTGACAAGCGTCTTGCCGATGCCGGTGTCGGTGCCGGTGACGTAGACAGAGAACACCCTCAGCCCAACTCGAGCGCCGCACGCCGGCGTGCCCACTTGCTGACCACACCGGACAGGCTCATCAACCCATACACGAAACCGGACATGGCACCGAACCGGGAAACACCGCACAGCACGCACAGGCCGATAAGCAATAGTGAAAGCAAGCCGGTCAACGGAACCATTGAATGAGACGCGATGTCACCACGCAGTTCAATGCGCTCCTCCCGGGTAAGTTGAAGGTCGTCGCGCAGCGTCCAAGCATGTCGGTAAAGTGCCACGATCACTAGGCCGAGAGTGCTCCAGGCAATCGCGTAGACGACGAACATCCACAACATGTCGTCACTACTTTGCAGTTGCAATGTGGTGGGCAGCCAGCCCTGACTGACCCAATAGAAAAAGCTTGAGAACAACATGCGCAGCGGGTAGACGTAGACCAGTACCAGGAACACCAGCACCAGGCTGAGCAGTACGCTGAGTCCGTCCTGCAGGCCGTAGCGCCGGCTCCAGACCGCATGCGCCCACCAGAACATCGCGATCAGCGCGAAGCTGCCGGCGAACGCGGGGATGCCCTTCAGCGCGACCACCAATTCGGGAATGCTGGACGGTACCGCATCCAGCGAGATCACCAACAGGGTCACTGCGAAGGCGAACGCGGCATCGACGAAGGCTTCCATGCGCGTGACTTCGCTGCCGCGGTCCGGCTTTATTTCGGGCGCTTGCAACGCTGTCTGCGCGGGTTCGATAGTGGCCATGCGCGCAGCTTAGCCCAAGCTCGCGTAAGCCCCGCATTGCTACACTTCGCTCATGAGCTTCTCGACCATTGCACTCACCGGCAGCGTGCCGGAACGCTACGC
>JBDSIA010000025.1:0-2697 GCA_039918175.1 Thermomonas sp. | reverse complement strand
ACGTACCCGAAATCCACCAGCGCCTCGATGAAACGCTCCCCAAGCCCGTCGATGTCGATTGCGCGACGCGAAGCGAAATGTATCAGCGCCTGTTTGCGCTGCGCCGGACATACCAATCCCCCCGTGCAACGCGACACCACTTCGCCCTCCTCGCGTTCGACCGCAGAACCGCAATCCGGACACTGTGTCGGCAACGCATACGGCGGATGCAGGGGCTGGCCAGCAGCGTCCAGTGGACGCCGATCGTCGATGACGCGCACCACTTCCGGGATCACGTCGCCGGCGCGTCGCACGATGACGCTGTCGCCGACACGTACGTCCAGGCGCGCGACTTGGTCGGCATTGTGCAAGGTGGCGCGGGTCACCGTCACGCCACCGACATGCACCGGCGCCATCAAGGCCCATGGCGTTACCGCGCCGGTGCGGCCAACATTGACCTCGATCGATTCAACGGTTGTCGCCGCTTCCTGCGCCGGGAACTTGTGCGCCAACGCCCAGCGGGGGGCACGCGAGACAAAACCCATCGCACGCTGCTGATCGAACCGGTCGACCTTGTAGACCACGCCGTCGATGTCGTAAGCCAAGTCGTCGCGTGCGGCTCCCACACGCGCGTAGTACCCGAGCAAGCCTTCGACGCCGGTCGCGACATCGACCAGCGGGCTGACCGCGAAACCCAATTCACGCAACCACGCAAGCACCTGCGAATGGGTCGCGGGCAACGCCGCATCGGTTTCACCGAGTGCATAGACGTAGAACGCCAGCGGACGCCGTGCGGTAATCCGTGAATCCAGCTGGCGCAATGAGCCAGCGGCACCATTACGCGGATTGGCCAGCGGCTTTTCGCCGGTCTCGCGGGCGCGGACGTTGTAAGCCTCGAAGCCGGCACGCGGCATGTAGACCTCGCCACGCACCTCAAGCACTGCAGGAGGCCGCCCGCCCTGCGCATCGCCACGCAGGGTCAGCGGAATCGAACGGATCGTACGCAGGTTGGCACTGACATCCTCGCCGGACGCGCCATCACCCCGAGTGGCACCACGCACGAACACGCCCTCTTCGTAACGCAGGCTGATTGCGAGCCCATCAAGTTTGGGTTCCACCGAAAACACCGGCGTCGAGTCGCCGGTTTCCTTCTGAATGCGCGCCACGAAGTCCGCGACTTCGTCGTCGCTGAATGCATTCGACAGCGACAGCATCGGCACCGAATGCGCGACCTGATCGAAGCGCCCCGAAGGCGCATCGCCGATGCGCTTGGTCGGCGAGTTCGGGTCGGCATATTCGGGGTTCGCAGCTTCCAGTGCTTCGAGTTCGCGCAACAACGCGTCGTACTCGGCATCCGTAATATCCGGATCGTCGAGCACGTGGTAGCGATGGCTGGCGTCGTTGAGCCGGCGACGGAGGTCGTTGATGCGTGTGGAGGCGGAATCTTCAGTCATGTTTCAGGCCGCGGGCTGGATCGTCGCGAGCGAACGCACAGGCGTCGCCCGATTACCAGCGCGTCGGCTTGCTCAGCGGCGGCGCCTGGTGCTGGCGGTCATAGCCGCGAAGTTCGTCGCGGATGTGCTGGATGCGCTGGCGCCCGAGCGTGTTGCGCTCTTCGTCCAGCACCACCCCATCCAGCAGTTCGGACATGCGTTGTGCGGCCGGCAGCATGGTGTCCCAGGCATCCAGCGCGGACAGCGGCGCCGGCAAGGTCAGGAAAAATGCAATGGCCGGGGTTTCCAACTCGGCGATGCTGGCCATGTCGAAGCTGCCTGGCTTGATGATGTTGGCGACGCTGAACACCGGTCCCTGCTCCGGGCGACCATCGACCAGGCGGTGGAACACGTCCATGTGGCCGAAGGTCAGGCCGGCCTTTTCGGCTGCGACCATGATGTCCTGGCCGCGCAACTTTGTGCCCGCCTTGGCGGCCACATACAGCGAGACGATGCGATCGAATTGGTCGGAATTTCGCTTCCCCAGTTCGCTGCTGGCCGGCCCGCCACTGGGCAACGGCAGTTCGTCCTGGCGGCCCTCGTCCATCGGCTGGCCCAAACTGCCTGCCAGTTGCTCGCCCAGAGAGGGCTCCTGGCGGCCGCCGTCTCCACTGTCTGCACGCACATCGCGCAGACGCTGCGAAGCCTTGCGGCCACGGCCGAAATAGATGATCGCGCCAAGCAGCAGCGACATCGCCACTGCAATACCGATGCGCAACAGGGTCATGTCCGACATCAAATCCTCCTTTTTACGCGGCGCCGGCCAGGCGCGCGGCTTCGGCGAGATCGACGGATACCAGGCGACTGACGCCGGGTTCACGCATGGTGACGCCGGACAGCTGCTGCGCGGCTTCCATCGTCGCCTTGTTATGGGTCACGAACAGGAACTGTACCTGCTCGCTCATCTCGCTGACCAAACTGGTGAAACGCGCCACGTTGGCTTCATCCAGCGGGGCATCGACTTCGTCCAGCAGGCAGAACGGCGCGGGGTTCAGCCGGAAGATTGCGAAAACAAGCGCGACTGCGGTCATCGCCTTTTCACCGCCGGAGAGCAGCGAAATGCTTGACACGCGCTTGCCCGGTGGTCGCGCCATGATCGTCACACCGGCATCCAGCAAGTCCTCGCCGGTCAACTCCAGATACGCGTGGCCGCCACCGAACAGGCGCGGGTAGAGTTCCTGCACGCCGGAATTGACCCGGTCAAAAGTGTCCTTGAAACGGCCGC
>JBDSIA010000024.1:0-10235 GCA_039918175.1 Thermomonas sp. | reverse complement strand
CGAAGGCTTCCAGGAACGGCCCTTTCTCGCGACCGCCCAGGAACAGGGCTTCGTCCAGGCGCACGCCCCACTCGCGCAGTGTGCGGATCACGCGCTCGTGCGCTGGCGCCGAACGCGCGGTCACCAGAGCAGTGCGTATGGGTGCGGCTTCGCCCGGCGGGAACGCGGCTTGCAGGTCATGAAGTGCCGACAGGAAGCCGCGAAACGGGCCGCCAGACAAGGGCTCGCGCGCGCGTTCGCGTTCGTGCAGCCCGAACGCCTCGACCCCGTGTTCGCGCGAAACCCGTTCGCTCTCGTCGCCGAAGATCACCGCATCGCCGTCAAATGCGATCCGGAGTTGCTCATGCCCGGATTGCGCCGCGCGTGCAGGAAGAATGGTGGCTGCGGCGACACCGGCCTCAAGCGCTGCGCGAACGGAGACCGGGTTCGCCGACAAGAACAACTGCGCGCCAAACGGCCGGATGTACGGCCAGACCGGCGCGCCCGAGGTGAAGGTGGCACGGCGGATGTCCAGGCCATGGTGCTGGATCGAATTGAAAACGCTCAGGCCTGTATCCGAAGAATTGCGGGACAGCAGGATTACCTCGGCGCGGGGGGCATCCAACGGCGAACCCTGATTCAACGCCAGCAGCTTGCGGACCAGTGGAAAGGCGAGGCCGGGAGGAAGTACTTCGTCTTCGCGCTGGCGCTGGTATTCCGCAAATGCATTGATCCCTTCGCGTTCGAACAGCGCGTGGCTGTCCTCCATGTGGAACAGCGCGCGGGCAGTGATCGCCACCACCAGTCCCGAGCCGCGTTGGATCCCCGGTGTCTGCAGATCAGCCATCGACATCGCGCTGGAACAAGGCACGTTCTGGACGATGCAGTGCAAATCCCTGTGCGTAATCCACGTGCATGGTGGCAAGTACATCCAGCATGTCCGGGGAAGACACCCATTCCGCCACGACTTCAAGTCCCTGCTGGTGGCCGATCTCGACCACTGCCTTGATGATCGACTGCGACATCAGGTCGCTGGCCATGGCCTGCACGAAGCTTCCGTCGATCTTCACCACATCCAGCTCAAGATTCTTCAGGTAGCCGAACGAAGACATGCCAGCGCCGAAATCATCGAGCGCCACCCGGCAACCGAGTGAACGCAGGCGCGCTATCAAGGCGCTGGACGCAGCGAAATTGCGCATCGCGACGGTTTCGGTGATCTCGAACATCACCCGGCGCGGCTCGATCCCATGCAACTTGACCAGATGCTCGATCCGTTCGAACAAGCCATTGTCCTCAAGACTCGCCCCGGACAAGTTGATCGCACAGGTCGAAAGGCGGTTGCCGTCCGGATGGATGCGGTCGATGTTTGCCAACGCGGTTTCCACCACCCAGCGGTCTATCAGTGGCATTAGCCCGTAGCGTTCGGCCGCTGGCAGGAACTCACCAGGAAACACCACGCTGCCGTCCTCGCCGCGCAACCGCAGCAGCAACTCGACGTATGCACCCGCCTCGCCCTTGGCCTGCAATGGGTGTAGCTCTTGATAGTCGAGCAGCAGCCGGTCTTCACGCAGTGCATCGCGGATGCGATTCACCCATTCCATCTCGCCAATCCGATCGGTGACGACTGCATCATCTTTTGCATACACATGGATGCGGTTGCGTCCGGCTTCCTTGGCCAGGTAGCAAGCACTATCTGCATGGGCAAACAACTCCTTCATGGAAGGGGCACTGCTCAACAGGACCAATCCAAAGCTGGCGCTGACCGTGTAGCTGCGATGCTCCCAGTTGAAAACGAAACCCTCGATGCTGCGCCGCAGGCGCTCCGCTGCATGCATCGCGTCGTCGACCGTCGACGCGCCCGCGAGCAGCACCCCGAACTCGTCGCCGCCCAACCGGCCGAGCACGTCCTCGGGCCGCAGCTTCTCTCGCATCACCGCAGCCAGCTGGATCAACAGCTCATCGCCCGCGCGGTGCCCGGATGTATCGTTAACCAGCTTGAACTGGTCGAGGTCAATGAACAGCAGTGCCCCATCGTTGCGATCAATGCGCTCAATCAGTGCCTGCGCGCGCGCTTCGAATTCGCGGCGATTGAACAACTTGGTCAAGGAATCGTGACTAGCTTGATAACTCAGGCGATCGGTCAGCTGCCGCTGTTCGGAGATGTCACTGGCCACCAACAGCCACATCGCAAGCTCATCTATTTCGATTGAAGTGATCCATGTGCTCGCCCAGAACTGCATTCCATCTGCACCGTGGATCTGCACGTCGACAGCACGCAGCGCGTCTTCACCTTCGTTTGCCACGCGCAAGCGGCTATCGATCGCGGGGTCCAAAGCCGCTGACAGCCCGACCCACCCCGTATCCGCTGCCAGCCGGCGGCGAGCGAAGGCGTTGCGATACACAATCTCGCCGTTGTCCTTGCGCGCCAACAGCACCAGGCAGGGCAGTAGTTCGTTAAGCTTGCGGAAACGCTCCTCACTGTTGCGGAACCGTTTGCTCATCGAAGTTCCGAGCGCAATTGCGCGCTCTCGCGTGCTCACCAGCGACCACGCCAGCGCGGCCAGCAACACACTCATCGCCATGCCCACCCACAGCACCAGTTGCCAGCCGCTGAGGCTTGCAGGGATTTGCCGGGAATGCGCCATGACACGCCACGTGCGCCCGCCGAAACGCACCTCCACGACAACTGGCGATTTCTTCGAATGCGGGCCGAATCGATGCGAAAACAAAAGCTGCCGCGGTGCCCCGCTACTGGTGTCCTCGACGGCAAGGTCGGCTAGTGACGTGGGTGCCTGCGGAAGAGTCGAGGCAATCAGGTCGGAAATCCGGAACGAAGCGCCAAGCGAACCGGTGATCGCATTGCGGCGAGCTTCGATCGAGTCAAGCGCCGCGCCATGCGCATACACCGGCAAACGCAGGATGAAGCCATCGCCGCCACTGCGCCTGGTGCCGCTCTGGCGCAGGTGAAACGGTGCGGACATGGCGATCTGATCGCTGTCCCGAGCACGTTTGAGCGCATCCATGTTGCTCGGCTGGGTGCCTACATCAAGCCCAAGGATCGACTTGTTTCCCTCCATTGGCGCGAACATCGTGGTCACGTACCGCTCGCCGACCGGCGAGTGCTCGCGCTCGGCGAATGCCAGCGCCTGCAGACTGACTTGCAGGACGCTGTGGGCTTGCATGTTTTCGTAAGCTAGGGCGAATTCGGCCGGGGTCACGCTTTCCGACGCCAGGAAGACAGACTGGAATGCGCGGATCAACTGTTCGCACTGGTCCAGTTGGACCCGGATTGCGTTAGCGACCTGCTCCGTTTCGTTGACGAACGCTCGCTGCGCTTCGCGCTCTCCGCGTTGCTGTTCGCTACTCGCCAGCCAAGCGGTCAGGCCAAGCCCAAGCAGGAATGCAAGCAACGCAGAAATCCATACCGGCACACGTTTCCCGGAAGCCAGGCTGTCGGCAACGGAAGTTTCGTTGACATGATCTCGGAAGGGCATCGTCGAACCTGCTAACCGCTGGAAATACTTTACACGGCGAATTGCTCAATCAGTATCCGTTCTTCCAGGTTGTGCTCAGGATCGAACAGCAAGGTCACGCTGCGATCGCTGGATTCCCGCACCAGCACCTCGGTCACGTCTCGCACTTCATGCGAGTCGGCAGTAGCACTGACCGGGCGCTTGTGCGGATCCAGCACGCGGAAACGCACTTCGGTGCCGGATTTCAGCACTGCCCCACGCCAACGCCGGGGCCGGAACGGGGCTATCGGGGTCAAGGCCATGACGTTTGCGCCAAATGGCAGGATTGGCCCACTGGCGGAAAAGTTGTAGGCGGTACTGCCAGCCGGTGTCGCCACCATCGCGCCATCGCAGATCAACTCGTCCAGCCGCACCTGTCCATTGAGCTCGATGCTGATATGGGCGGCCTGCCGGGTCTGCCTCAGCAACGAGACCTCGTTGTAGGCCAGCGAACCCACGGTCGCGCCGGACTCGGTCTGCGCCAGCATTTCCAGCGGATGCAGGACCGCGGGTTCGGCCGCTTCAATGCGTGCCAGCAGATCGCCGACGTGGTGCTGGTTCATCAGGAAGCCGACGCTACCCAGCTTCATGCCGAAAACAGGTTTTCCCAACCCGCCGTGACGATGCAGGGTTTGAAGCATGAAGCCGTCGCCGCCCAGCGCGACCACCACGTCGGCCTGTTCCGGCGCGTGCGTGCCATGCAGCTTTTGCAATGCAGCAAGCGCAGCCTGCGCCTCGTCAGTGGGGCTGGCCAGCAGTGCGAGTCGTGGCGTGCTCATGGCTTGAGGATAACGCGAACTGCTGCGCGATCATGCCTCCCCTTCAAGGAAGGGGAGGAGTAGAAGGATCAGCTCCGCGATGCCAATTGCGACAGGCGCTGCACCGCGACCGAGGCGGTCGGATAGTCAAGCGACTTCTGCGCAGCCAACTCGTTGAGCATGGACAGGGTGAAACGCAGCGCCGGATCATCGCGTTCCAGCCAGTTCCTGACCATGACATCGGCATTACTGCCAGGACGCTCCAGCACCTGCTGCACCAATGCACGCTGCTGGGTCGCCAGTTCCTCGCGCAAGACGCCGCGCGCCACCGCATGCCAACGGCCTTCGACCGGCAAGCCATCGATCTGCTCGACCAGCCATGGCAGGTTGAGCGCATCGCCGATGCGGAAATGCACTTTGGCTACGTCCACTGGCTTGAGCTTGCGCTGGCGCGCGACCTCGATGATGTCCGCGCACGGCTCCAGGTACGGCAAGGCGGCGAGCTGGCCTGCCAATGCCACCGGCACCCCATGCGCACGCCAGTCGCGCATGCTGGCCTCATACGTCGGGCGCTGCGGTGCGGGCAGGATGCCCTCGCCTGCCCGGATGTCCCGGAAGCCGTCGTGGTACCGGGCGACCGCTGTGGTGATGTCCGGTATCGCACCTGGACGCGACAGCAACCAGCGGGTAAAGGTGCGCTGCAACTGCCAGATCACCTGCAAGGCATCGATCTGCACGGATTCGTCAACCTTGCCGTCAAGCGCATCGATCTGCGCCCACATCTCGCGGGCATCCAGGGTTTCCCGGGTAATGGTGAACGCTTTGGCCACCTCGCCCGGACTGCGGCCGGTGTCTTCCTGCATGCGCAGCAGGAAAGTGGCGCCCATCCGGTTGATGGTGGAATTGGTCACCGCGGTGGCAATGATTTCGCGCTTCAGGCGGTGGTGCTGCATCGCCTTGGCGTAGCTGGTCTGGAGGGGCAACGGGAAATAGCGCTCGAGTTCCTTGGACAGGTAGGGATCCTCAGGGATGTCCGAGTCCAGCAATTGCTGGTATGCCACCAGCTTCGAATACGACAACAGCACTGAAAGCTCCGGCCGGGTCAGTCCCAAGCCCCGACTCTTGCGATCGGCGAGTTCCGCATCGGACGGCAGGAACTCGATCTGCCTGTCCAGCAAGCCCTGCGCTTCCAGCGTGCGGATGAAGTGCTGCTTGGAGCCAAGGCGCGACACGCTCATCCGTTCCATCAGGCTGATCGCCTGGTTCTGCCTGTAGTTGTCGTTGAGCACCAGCGCGGCGACTTCGCTTGTCATCGATGCCAGCAGCTTGTTGCGCGCCGGCAGGGTCAATTTCTTGCGTTGCACCTCGCCGTTGAGCAGGATCTTGATGTTGACCTCGTGGTCGGAGGTGTCCACGCCGGCCGAGTTGTCGATGAAGTCGGTATTGAGCAACACCCCGTGCTGCGCCGCCTCGATGCGGCCAAGCTGGGTCAAGCCAAGATTGCCACCCTCGCCGACGACCCGGCAACGCAGTTGGTTGCCATCCACGCGCAGGCCATTGTTGGCGCGATCGCCGACATCGGCATTGTTCTCGCGGCTGGACTTGACGTAGGTGCCGATGCCGCCGTTCCAAAGCAGGTCGACCGGCGCGCGCAGGATCGCGTTCAGCAGTTCCGGCGGACTCATTGCCACCACATCCGATTCGATGCCAAGTGCCATCTTCGCCTGTGTAGACAACGGAATCGACTTTGTACTGCGCGAAAAGACCCCGCCACCTGCACTGATCAGGGACTTGTCATAATTTTCCCAGCTCGAACGCGGCAGCTTGAACATGCGTGCGCGCTCCTTGAACGAGATCGCCGCATCCGGATTCGGGTCAATGAAGATGTGACGGTGGTCGAATGCCGCAAGCAGGTGGATGTGTTTGGACAGCAGCATCCCGTTGCCGAACACGTCACCCGACATGTCCCCGATACCTGTACAGGTGAATGCCTGCTTCTGGCTGTCACGACCCATCGCGCGGAAATGGCGCTTGACCGACTCCCAGGCACCACGTGCGGTGATGCCCATGCCCTTGTGGTCGTAACCGACCGAACCGCCCGATGCAAACGCGTCGTCCAGCCAATAACCATGTGCCTGTGCAATCGCGTTGGCGATATCGGAGAACGTCGCGGTGCCCTTGTCGGCGGCAACCACCAGGTACGGATCATCGCCGTCGTGGCGCACCACACCGGCCGGCGGCACCACCTTGCCATCCACCAGGTTGTCGGTGATGTCCAGCAGGCCGTTGATGAAGCGCTTGTAGCAGGCGATGCCTTCATTGAACCAGGCATCGCGGTTGCTGGCCGGATCCGGCAATTGCTTGCAGAAGAATCCACCCTTGCTGCCAACCGGCACGATGACGGTGTTCTTCACCATCTGTGCCTTGACCAAGCCCAGCACTTCGGTGCGGAAATCCTCGCGACGATCCGACCAGCGCAAGCCGCCGCGCGCGACCGGCCCGAAGCGCAGGTGGATGCCTTCCACGCGTGGCCCACACACCCATATCTCGCGGTAGGGACGCGGCTTGGGCAGGTCCGGCACCTGAGCACAGTCGAGCTTGTAGCTGACGTAGTCCGCGGGCCCCGCATCCTTGCGCAGTCCATCATGGCGCTGGATGTAGTAACTGGTGCGCAGGGTCGCGTCGATCACCCCGATGAAGCTGCGCAGAATACGATCCTCGTCCAGACTCGACACCCGGTCCATCAGCCCGAGCAAAGCCGAGCGAGTGGCCTCGGCCTGGCGCTCGCGGCTTCCGGTGCGCGCCTCGATCGCCTGTCGCAGCGTCGCCATCGTGGTGGCGTCATTACCTGCCAGACGCTGCAATTGCGCTTCGAAGTCGCCCATCCCTTGGCGGATGTCGGCCTTGGTCTCACTGCCGGTCGCCGGATCGAAACGGGCCTCGAACAACTCCACCAGCAGCCGCGAAAGCAGCGGATAACGGGCAAGGGTGGCCTCGACATAGGCCTGAGAGAACGGTACCCCGACCTGCAGCAGGTACTTGCAGTAGCTGCGCAGCATCGCGACCTGTTTCCACGACAGTCCCGCCGCCAGCACCAGCCGGTTGAAGCCATCATTTTCGACATCACCATGCCAGGTGCGCGCGAACGCTTCCTCGAAATTCTCGTCCAGCGAATCGACATCGAGTTCGCCCAGCACCGATTCCACTTCGAAATCCTGGATAAAACAAATGCCCTCGCTGGTCTCGACCTTGTACGGATGTTCCGAGATCACCTTGAGGCCCATGTTCTCCATCATCGGTAGCGCATCCGATAACGGGATGTCGTCCAACTGGCGGTAGAACTTGAAGCGAAGGGTCTCGCCCGGGCGATGCGAGCGATAAAGCGACAGGCGCAGGTCATCCGGGCCAGTCAGCGCAGCCAGGTGGTCCACATCCGTCGCTGCGACCGCCGGACTGACTTCCTCGATGTAGCCCGCCGGCAATGCGCGGCCATACAGATCGGCCAGCTTGAGCCCGGCTTCTTCGCCATGGCGCGCGACCAGTTGCTCGCGCATGTCATCGCGCCAGTCGCGCACGATGGTTGCCAGCTGGGCTTCAAGCGCCGGCAGGTCGACCTCCACTGCATCATTGTTCTTGGGCCGCACGATCATGTGGATTTGCGCCAGCGGTGATTCGCCAATCTGCACATTCGAGTCGACATGGTCGCCATTGAGAGCAGCCTTCAACATGTCCTCGATGCGATGGCGGATCTGCGTGCTCATGCGATCACGCGGGATGTAGACCAGCGCCGAGAAATAGCGGCCATAGCGGTCGCGACGCAGGAACAATTTGCTGCGCACGCGCTCCTGCAGGCCCAGGATGCCCATACCGGTGCGGAACAGATCCTCTTCACTGGACTGGAACAGTTCGTCGCGCGGCAACGTTTCGAGGATATGCCGGAGGGCCTTGCCGCTGTGGCTTGAGGGATTCAGGCCGGAACGTGCCATCACGTACTGGTGGCGCTCACGCACCAATGGGATGTCCCAGGGACGACGCAGGTAGGCGCTTGATGTGTACAGACCCAGGAAGCGCTGCTCGGCGACTGGCTTGCCAGTGGCATCGAAGCTGAGCACGCCTATGTAGTCCATGTAGCCCGGACGGTGCACGGTGGCACGCGAATTGGTCTTGGTCAGGATCAGTGCATCCACCGAGCCCGATTGCGGCATGAAATGCGCGGCAAGCGTTTTCAGTTTGCGCGGCTTGCCGGGATCCTTGCCGCGCAACAGGCCCAAACCGGTATCGACGTCGGCAACCAGCACTTCTTCCTTGTCGCCACCCTTGGTCGGCCTGGAGACGACCTTGTATTCGCGGTAGCCGAGGTAGGTGAAATGCTCGTTCGCGGCCCAGCGCAGGAACTCCTGCGCCTCAAGCCGGCCCTGCGCGGACACCGGCATTGTCCGATTCACGATCTCGTCGGCGACCTCGAGCATCTTTGCGTGCATCGGTTCCCAGTCGCTCACCATTGCGCGCACATCCGCCAGCACCGCTTCCAGCCGAGCCTTGATGGACGCCATCGCATCCGGCGCCTGCCGATCAATCTCCAGATGAATAAATGATTCAGGCACACCACTGCCGACCTTGGCCAGCTTGCCGGACTTGTCCCGCTCAACCGGAATCACCGGATGCCCAAGCACGTGCACGCCGATGCCCTGTTCGGCCAGCGCCATCGTCACCGAATCCACCAGGAACGGCATGTCGTCGTTCACCACCTGAACGATGGTGTGTGGTGATTCCCAGCCGTGCTGCTTCATGTTGGCGTTGAACAGGCGCACCAACGGCTTGCCTGGCTTGCGCACCCGGGCGAACTCCAGCATGTCTGCAGCCAGTGCGGCCCAGCCATCGGCGCCGTGCTGTGCGTACTCATCCGGATCCATGCGCCGGTAAAACACATTGGCGAATGACCGTGCCTCGGCAAGTCGGGTCTTGGGCACACGCTTGGCCAGCGCGGCCATGATCGGTTTCGGGGCTTCGGCGCTTGCAGTCTGGGTCTTGGTATTCATCGCGTGCGTATCCATGCCTTGTATGGACGATGGCCGCGCATGCGCGGCCGGCCTTGTCATGCCAAATCCGTCTTGGCGTGGGCTCAGCGCAGCCCGGTTTCGTTGCGGGCAATGACCAGCCGCTGGATTTCGCTGGTGCCTTCGTAGATCTCGGTGATCTTGGCGTCGCGGAAATACCGCTCGATCGGCATTTCCTTGGAATAGCCCATGCCGCCGTGGATCTGCAGCGCCTGGTGGGTGATCCACATTGCCGCTTCCGAGGCGGTCAGCTTGGCCACCGCCGCTTCGGTGCTGAAACGTGCCCCCCCCTTCTCGTGCTCGCCCTTCTGCCATGCCGCGCGCAAGGTCAGCAGCAGCGACGCATCCAGCTTGCACTTCATGTCGGCGATCTTGGACTGGATCATCTGGAATGCGCCGATCGGTTGGCCGAACGCCATGCGCTCTTTCGAATACGACACCGACGCTTCATAGGCGGCGCGGGCCAAGCCGATCGCCTGGCTGGCGATTCCGATTCGACCGGCATCCAGCACGGTCATCGCGATCTTGAAGCCGTGGCCGTCCTCACCCAGTACCTCGTCGGCCTGCGCGACATAGTCGTTGAACTCGATCTCGCAGGTCGCCGATGCGCGGATGCCGAGCTTGGGCTCAGTCTTGCCGCGCAAGAATCCTGCCCGATCACCATCCACCATGAAGGCGGTGATGCCGCGCGCGCCCTTGTCCGGGTCGGTCATCGCGAACAGCACGAAATACTTGGCCACCGGACCGGACGTGATCCAGCTCTTCTTGCCGTTGATCAGGTAAGTGCCGTCCGTCTGTTTGGTGGCCTTGCAGCGCATCGCTGTGGCATCAGACCCCGACTGCGGCTCGGTCAGTGCGAACGCGCCGATCTCGCGGCCTTCGGCAATCGCGCGCACATACAACTGCTTCTGGGCCTCGGTGCCGAACTT
>JBDSIA010000023.1:0-3782 GCA_039918175.1 Thermomonas sp. | reverse complement strand
CAGCTCCTGGGTGCAGGAATGACGAAATTCCAATGAGCGTTTCCCTACTTGAACAACTGATCGACGCCTTGCGGGTGTTGCCTGGGGTCGGCCAGAAATCCGCGCAGCGCATGGCCTACCACCTGCTGGAGCGCCAACGCGAAGGAGGTGTGCGCCTGTCTGCTGCCCTGGCCGACGCGATGGAACGCATCGGTCATTGCCGGCGTTGCCGCGATTTCAGTGAAACCGAGACCTGCCCGACCTGCGCCAGCGGTTCACGCGATGCGCACCTGCTGTGCGTGGTCGAGTCGCCTGCGGATCGACTCGTGATCGAGCAAGCCACGGGCTTTCGTGGTCATTATTTCGTGCTGCAGGGACGTCTCAGCCCGCTCGACGGCATTGGCCCGCGCGAACTCGGGCTGGACCAACTCGTGCAGCGACTGCGCGAGGGTGAAGTCAGGGAACTGATCGTAGCCACCAACCCGACGGTGGAAGGCGAAGCCACTGCGCATTACCTGGCCCAACTCGCGCGCGCGCAGGACGTGCATCCGAGCCGATTGGCGCACGGCGTGCCGCTGGGCGGCGAGCTGGAATACGTGGATCGCGGCACCCTGTCACATGCATTCGGCAGCCGCAGCGAAATTCCCGACATGAAGGAACCGGCGAGATGAGCGAGACGATTTTCCACAAGATCCTGCGCCGCGAGATTCCTGCCGACATCGTCCATGAAGACGAACACCTGTTCGCATTCCGCGACATCGCACCGCAGGCGCCGGTGCATGTGTTGTTCGTGCCGAAGCAGGATTTTGCCACGCTGAACGATGTCCCCGAGGATGCGGCGGTGGTGATTGGTCGCCTTGCCACAGCTGCCGCGCGTTACGCCAAGGCGCAGGGGTTTGCCGAGGATGGCTATCGCATCGTCATGAATTGCAACGGCGATGGTGGGCAGACCGTGTTCCAGATCCACCTGCACCTGTTGGCGGGGGCCGAACTCGGGCGGTTTGGTACCAGCGCCTGAAGAGCGAGAATGAAAAAGGCCAAGGCAGATTCGCCTTGGCCTTTTCGACGCGCCATATCGCCATGCAGCGCAAGCTTACCAGTCCCACGCCCACGGCCATGGCGCCGGGCGGGTTATCACGTTGACCCGCTGGCGCTGCGGCCACAGGTACACCACGTCGGCGGCCAAGCGGGGGAACCTGTAGTTGAAGCCATCGACCTTGCGGACTTCATACCCTTCGATGCGGCCGGAGAATGTGACCTCTCGGTTGGGTTCGAACAGAGCCGGGTCGTAGAAGCCGGCGCGGCAGGCGATGAACCGTCCCCTGGTGTCGTCGGTGGCCCAATATGGTCGGGTGTCGGCAGAAAGTCTGGTCGAAATGACTTCGAAGCAGGTCCGGTCTGGGCGTGGCTCGGTGCGGATGATGCGTCCGCCCCAGCGGACCATGCTGCCGCTGAAATCACCCGCGGCGGCATCGTGCGCGCTCAACGACTGGAACTGGCCTTGCAAAGGCCTTGGTGATGTTGCACACGCTGCCAGCAGGGCGGTCGCCAGGCAGGTCGCAGTCAGTCGCATGTTCATGTTCATGGCGATTCCTAGAAGTGAATGACGCTGGATCAAGGCAAACGATGTTGGATCAGGATCGCAAGGACCCGACATGCGATGTCACGGCCGATGCGTGTCGATGTCCTTCAGCAGCGCACGCAATGCATCCGATACTTGTGTGCCGGTTTTGCCAGATCGAGCGTACCGCGCATTGGAGAAACGCTGGCTGAGCGAGCGTAATGGCTCTCCGGCCTTCGGCACATCCGCGCCCGCACGTTCAGCCCAGGCCTGGGCCGGTTCATGCGCCAGACGACTGCGGCCGATCCGCGCGTAGCGCGCCCCCAGCCCCCGCCAGACGCGCAGCAGCGGGTCGCGTTCGCGCTCGCCGCGGGCGATCAACCACGCCATCCATGCCCGCGCGAGTCCGGCGATCGCGGTGAACAGCAGCACCAGGCTGCGCAGGCCGAGATTATCCAGCCCCAATGGACTAAGCATGCGTTGCTGGCGTTGCGCGTTGAAGCCGAGCACGAAGTCGTTCCAGCCGCGACGCATCCAGTCGCTGGCGTTGAACATCGGCACCAGCCCATCAAATGAGCCAATGCGACCCGGCTGGCGATCCGCGATAGTGTCGTAGATGCGTTCGGGCGCCACTGCGGCGGTCGGATCCACCCGCACCCAGCCGCGTTCCGGCAACCAGATTTCAGCCCAGGCATGCGCATCGGAGCGCAACACCAGCCAGTAGTCGCCGATCGGGTTACGGTAGCCGCCGGCATAACCGGTCACCACCCGCGCCGGGACGCCGGCCGCGCGCATCAGCACCACGAACGACGAGCTGAAGTGCTCGCAATAGCCTTGCTTGCGGTCGAACAGGAAATCGTCGACTTCATTGCGGCCCGCCACGGGCACATCGAGGGTGTAGGCAAAGTCGCGGGTGATCCATTCCAGCGCGCGGTTGCCGATCGCGGCATCGGCATGGCCCTTGGGGTCGCTGCCCGCCTCGCGCCGCCATTGCCGGCCCAAGGCTACGGCGCGCGGATTGAAGCCTGCGGGCAGTTCCAATGCACGCTGACGCAACATCATCGGCAGCTTGGGTTCGGCCGCCAGCGGCAGGGCCGATTGCATCCGCCAACGGGTGACGTTGTTGAGCGGATCGCGCGCATACACGCTGAAATCGATACTGACTTCGGCGCCGTCGGGAACCTGCGTCGGCAGGTCCAGGGCGATCAATTGCGAGCGTTCGGTGGGTTCCAGTTCGATCAGGTAATCCCAGCGGACCTCGCTGGCACGTAGTTCTGCTTTGGGTACTCGGCGCAGCCATTTGGCTTGGCTCCACGTGCGCCCATCGAAATCCCACAGCACCGGCCCGCGCCAGTACATCTGCTCGGGTTTCGGCGTCGGGCCCAAGAACTGCACGCGGGCGGCCGGGGTGTCGTCGGTCATCAGGTCCAGCCATTCGCCCGGCGTCATCGAGTCGCCCAAACCCGGTCGGGCGACCACGCGATCAGGCAACCCCCACAGCGCGGACGGCAGTCGCGGGAACAACCAGAACGCTGCCAGTGCCAATGGCAAGCCCAGGGCCACCAGTCGCAAAACGCCAGTCGATGTCGACCACCAGTGCATGCCAGGTTGTGGTGTTACTTCGGCTTGGTCGTGCGCCAGTTGCTGCAGCGCCAACAGCGAGAGCACCACTGCCGCCAGTGCCAATCCAAGGCTCAGCGGCCCTTGATCGAGCAGGAACGTCGCGAACGGCGCAAACAGGGCAAAACCGATCAGGCTACGGCCATCGCGCAGACTGAAGGTTTCCGACGGTTTCAGCGCCAGCATCGCGGCCAGTACCGCGCAGGCGGTATCGCGACCGATGCCTGGGGAGACTGCCGCGATCGCGACAATGCTGCCAACCCCCAGCAGCATCCGCAGCAGCCAAGGCATGGGTTGGCGCCAGGACAACGCCATGATTGCCAGCGCCGACAGACCGAACCCTATCCCCAGCGACCGCGGCAATTGCAGCAAGAGCGGCAACAGGCAAGCCACGGTTGCCAGCAGCACCAGGCGGCGACTGCGAATGTCCATCGGCGGCGAGCGTGACTTGGCGTTAGCCACGCGTAGCCTCGCCTGGCAACAGGGCCAGCGCGCGCAGGCAGCGATGCCGATGCGAAGCACCCATCCCCATCGGAATCAGTGCTTGCCCGGGTAGCGCCAACGCATAGCGCCGACCCTCGCGTTCGGCATCGTCGATCCAGCGCGCCAGCCGGCGAATGCG
>JBDSIA010000022.1:0-4972 GCA_039918175.1 Thermomonas sp. | reverse complement strand
GGCTACTCCATGTCGTGATCGCAGTGGTGATCCGGAAGCCTAGCGCACAACGCAAACGGCCCGCTTGCGCGGGCCGTTTGGATGCTGCGATGGAGCGCGAATTACGCCGCGAACAAGGCCTTCATCTTCTTCAGTGCGTTGGTCTCGACTTGGCGGATGCGTTCGGCGGACACGCCGTATTCGTCGGCCAGTTCCTGCAGGGTGACCTTGCTTTCGTCGTCCAGCCAGCGGCGACGGATGATGTCCCGCGAACGCGCATCCAGTCGCGACATGCCTTCTCGCAGCAACTGCATCTGGCTGGATTCGCTATCGTCGGCTTCATACGTGTCCGCCGGACCTTGGTCATGCGCGACCAGATAGTTTGCGGGCGCAGGCGGCGCGTGGTCGTCATCATTGTCGTCAGGAGCATCGAAACCAATGTCGCGACCGGACAAGCGCGATTCCATTTCCAGCACTTCGCGTTCGCTGACGTTGAGGTCCTTGGCCACCGCGCTGACTTCGGCGGCGTTCAACCAGCCCAAGCGCTTCTTGGACTTGCGCAGGTTGAAGAACAGCTTGCGCTGCGCCTTGGTGGTCGCGACTTTCACGATGCGCCAGTTCTTGATGATGAACTCATGCATCTCGGCGCGGATCCAGTGCACCGCGAAGCTGACCAAGCGCACGCCGACGTTCGGGTCGAAGCGCTTAACCGCCTTCATCAGGCCGATGTTGCCTTCCTGGATCAGGTCACCGAGCGGGAGACCATACCCGCTGTAACCGCGGGCAACATGGATCACGAAACGCAGGTGCGACAGGATCAGTTCCTGCGCAGCCTGCAGATCGTTGTCGTCGCGCAGGCGACGGGCCAGGCGCTGTTCGTCCTCGACGGTCAGCACCGGGATCTGGTGCACGCCACCGATATAGGCATCCAGCGAACCGATCGCACCGATCTGGAGAGACGGAATCGGGAGGTTATTGGCAACAAGGGCATGGGACATCGTGATCTCGCTCATGGGCCGATTTTAGCAGTCGTCATCTGCGACTGCTAACCCTGCCGTTAGTTCACTACTGTTGCATTCATGGAACAGTGGCGGGCTGAAGTAGGGGTATCGCAGGCGTCAGCGTGCCATATGCCGCGTCATGCCGGGATCAAGGCGCTGCAACATCCATGTTCGCAGGCAAGGCCCAGTCGATAGGCGACTGCCCGGTGCGGCTCAGGAACTGATTGGCCGCCGAGAAATGCCCGCAGCCCATGAAGCCGCGATACGCCGACAGCGGCGATGGGTGTGGCGCTTTCAGCACGCGGTGGCGGCGGGCATCAATGACCTTGCCCTTGGCCTGCGCATAACTCCCCCAGAGCAGGAACACCAGGTTCTCGCGCTCGCGGTTGAGGACATCGACCACGTGATCGGTGAAACCTTCCCAGCCCTTTCCCTGATGCGTACCGGGACTACCGGCTTCGACCGTCAGCACGCTGTTGAGCAGCAGCACCCCGCGTGTTGCCCACGGCAGCAGGCAACCGTGTCCGGGGCGCCGAAACGGGGGGGCGATATCGACGTCGCGCGCCAGTTCCTTGTAGATGTTGTCCAGCGACGGCGGCACTGGCACCCCGGGCTGCACCGAAAAGCACAACCCATGCGCCTGACCCGGGCCGTGATACGGATCCTGACCCAGCACGACCACCTTGACTGCATCGAACGGGGTGGCGTCGAACGCGGCGAAGATTTGCTTGCCGGGCGGATAAATAGTGGCGCCGGCGGCCTTGCGCTGGCGCAGGAAGGCGGACAGTTGCTGCATGTCCTCGCGCGCGAACCAGTCGCCGACGTGCGCCTTCCAGCTGGGTTCCAGGCGGACGTGGTGTTCGCTCAACGGCGCACTCAGGGATTAAAGCTGCCGGGCTCGGGCAGCTTGGCCAACCGCAACTGGAACAGCGCCTTGGTCACCAGCAGGCGTTCTTCGATCGGCTTCAACACCAGGTCGTTGGCGCCTTGGCGCAGTAGCGAGGCCTGGTTGTCGCGGTTGTCGTCGCCGGTCATCACCAACACCGGCAGGCGCCGCTTGCCGTAACAAAAGACGCCACGCACCTGGCTGAGCAGGTCGTGTCCGCTGAGCGCGCCTTTCAGATAGACATCGGTCAGCAGCAGATCGGCGCCGACATCGCCATCCTTGCGGCCGATGTATTTGTGCAGGTGTTCCAGCGCGTCTTCGGCGCTGATCACGTGCAGCACCTGCATTTTCTGGCGTTCCAGCATGCGCTTGGTCGCGGTCGCCACCACCCGGCTGTCTTCGACATACAGCACGCGCGCGCCTTCAATCGGCGCAGGGTGCACGTAGCCGCGGATGAAGGTCGCCAGTGCGCCATGGCCGAGACTCTTGTCGAAATAATCGGTGATGTCCTCGCTGTAGGCGCGGGTTTCCAGCGCTTCCTGCGCATTGCCGGAGACGACAATAATCGGCACGTAAGCCTGACCGCCCGCCTCGCGCACCACGCGGGCCACGGCCATGCCATCGCCATCGGGCAACAGCAGGGCGGTGGTGACCAGGTCGACCGCACCCGTCGCCAACACGGCGCGTACCTCGGTCAGGTTGGCGCAACCGATCACCTGCGCATTGGGCACTTCGCGCTGCAGGGTGTCGCCGATCAGCTTGCGTACCATCCGCGAGCCGTCCACGACCATGACGCGTGGGGCATCGCTGACGACGTGGCGAAGATCCTGTCCGACGGCCATTTCAGGCGTCCGTGGGTCGGGTCTGGCGCAAGTAATGGTCGGTGACAAAACCTGCGCCGAGCCAGCCCAGCACGCCTGCGGCCCCCAGCACCAGCAAGGCCTGCAACGGCTCCAGCCCGCGCAAGGCGAACTGGCTGCCATAGCGTGCGGCAAGATCTGCCAACGGCTCGCGCAGGCCCATCCAGGCCAGGGTCAGCACGCCGAGCGCGGCGGCACCCGCGGCCAGTCCGTACCAGACGCCCAGGTACAGGAATGGACGACGCACGAAGCCATCGCTGGCACCCAGCAGTTGCAGCACGCCGATCTCCTCGCGGCGCGACTGGATGTCCAGACGCACGGTATTGCCGACCACCAGCAATGCGCCAAATCCCAGCAACGCCGCCAGTACCAGGGCCACGCGTCCGCCGAAACGCAGCCACGCATCGAGCCGTTCGCGCCACGCCAGGTCATGCTGCACGCGCTCGGCCTGCGGCAGCTTGCGCAGCGAATCGGCGAGCAGGCGTTCGTCGCCGCGGGCACTGACCCGCAACACGCTTGGTAGAGCCTCGCGCGCGACATCGACGCCCAACACATCGATTGCGGCGGCCAAGTCGGGGCGCGAGCGCAATTGTGCAAGGGCCTGATCGGGCGTGACCAGCATGACTTCGCCCACGTCTGCGCGTTGGCGCAGGGTGTCGGCGATGGATTCTGCCGCGGCAGGGTTGATGTCCTGATTCAGGAACACATCGACATTGCGGCTGGCCTGCACTTCGCCCCCCAGCCGCGCCATGTTCGCCAGCACCAGCCACAGCCCCAGCGGCAACGCCAGCGCCAGCGCCATCACCCCGACCGTGAGCAGGGTTGCCCAGGGCTTGCGCAGCATCCGACCCAGGCTGGCGACGATGCTGTAGCCGTGGTGCGACATCCATGCGCCGAAGCGACTGGACTGCATGCGCGGATCGATATGCTCGTTGGTACGCTCACTCATCTGCATCTGCCAGGTCCTCCGGCGAGATGTCGTCCAGCAATTGGCCGTGGTTGAGGACCAGCACGCGCTTGCGCATGCGCTTGACCAGGCCCAGGTCGTGGCTGGCGACCAGCACGCTGGTGCCCCGCTCCGGCAGCGCCGCTAGCAACGCAAGGATTTCAGCCGACAAGGCCGGGTCCAGGTTGCCGGTGGGTTCGTCGGCCACCAACAAGACAGGTTCGGCGATCACTGCACGCGCGATGCCGACGCGCTGCTGTTCGCCCGCCGACAACTGCGACGGCAAGGCGCGTTCGCGCTCGCCGAGCCCGAGCTTGTCCAGCAGCACGCGCACCCGCTTGTTGATCTCGATGCGCTTGATCCCCCGCAGCACCAGCGGCAGCCCGACGTTCTCCGCCACGCTGCGGTCCATCAGCAACTGGTGGTTCTGGTAGACCACGCCGACTTTGCGCCGGTGATGGGCGATGCGGCCACCGCGCACCTTGGCCAGGTTGCGTTCGCCGAACAGCACCGCACCGCGACTGGGCCGCTCGGCCAACTGGATCAGCTTCAGCAAGGTGCTTTTACCGGCACCGGAATGACCGGTGACGAACAGCATTTCGCCGGCAGCGACGGAAAAGCTCACGTCCGCCAAGGCGGCATGGCCGCCCGGATACTGCTTGCTCACGTTATCGAAACGCAGGACCGTCATTGCGTTGCCGAACTGCAGGGGATGGCAGTATCGCCCGCGCCGACCGTGGGGGCCAGCACGGCGATGTCGACAACGAGCGCACGCTCACGCCGACAAGCGGCGTGGCATTAGCTCCGAGCCGAAACCCTGCCGGGCCGGCCGATCGGTTCGTGGCAACTCAGTGCTGGTTGCGTGGTGCGCGGGTCACCAGCGACTTGAGGCCCTTGCCGATCCGCGTGAGCAATGACGACGAAGATGCAGTTCTGTTTGCGGCAGACCCGTCGACCGGCTTGACGAGCTTGGCCGCTGGTTTGACTGCAGCCACTTGCGAAGTCGAGGCGGTCGTCCCGGCACCATTTTCCAACGGCACGCCCCCACGCCTGCGCCGACGCTTGCGCGCGGGCTTCTCGCCATCTAATGACTTAGGGACAGCGATGGTCGCTGTGGCGGCGGCGGTCGAATTTGCGACAGCCTCACCCTCGACCCGCGGCTTGCGCGGCGCACGTGGGCCAAGGCTCTCGCCGCCAGTCTTGCTGCCACTGGTGCTGCGTCCGCCACCGGCACTGCGCGCGCCACGTTCGCCGGAGCGGCCACCACTTGGGCCGGAACGACCGCCGCCACGCTTGGCGT
>JBDSIA010000021.1:0-2198 GCA_039918175.1 Thermomonas sp. | reverse complement strand
GTCCAGGCGTGCATGTCCGCCCTGAGCGGGAAGCCCAAAGGCCGCCACGCGTTCCCACTTGAACCCCGGGTTCAAGGTCGTTTCGCATGCATCGCCACGGCGGAGACATTTCTTTTGCATAGTGCGTGCACCGCGTGAAACCACCGTTTGATCGCTGCGCGATGCGCCTTGGACTTCGCGAACGCAGGCGCGCCCTGCCCGCCCCCACTCGCATCAAAGCCGCCGAATCCCTGGCCGATAGGCTGATGGCGTTGCCATTCGCTCCGGTCAGCGGCGCTGTCGCGGGTTATTGGGCCGTGGATGGCGAAATCGGTTTGCATGCCTGGCAGCTGCGCCTGCCACAAGCCCTGCACTACTGTCTGCCCGTTCTGCATGAAGATGGCCGCCTACGCTTCGCACCATGGAAGCCCGGCGGTGCCTTGGTGACCAATCGTTACGGCATTCCGGAGCCGGATGTCGATGCCGGCACATTGCTGGAGCCGGGACAGATGGCGCTGGTGGTGCTGCCGCTGGTGGGGTTCGACGCCCGCTGCAACAGGCTCGGCATGGGTGGCGGCTGGTACGATCGCAGCTTCGCATCCCAGCAATCGCAGCCCGCGCCGCCATGGTTGGTCGGCGCCGCGTTCGGCATCCAGCAGATCGACCAGGTGGAGACACAGGACTGGGACGTGACGCTGGATGCGGTGTGCTGCGAAGACGCCACCCATCTCGCGAAGGGCATTCAATGAGTAGCGTCGCATGACGACAACAGGTTCACGAAAAAAACCCCATTTCTGGTTGATGAAGTCCGAACCGGATGCGTTCTCCATCGATGACCTCAAGCGCGTAGGTACCGAGCCATGGAACGGCGTGCGCAACTACCAGGCGCGCAATTTCATGCGCCAGATGCAACCCGGCGATGGCGTACTGTTCTATCACTCGAGCTGCGCCGTTCCCGGGATTGTCGGTATCGCCAAGGTCGCGAGCGAACCCTATCCGGATCCGACCCAGTTCGAGCCGAAGTCGGACTACTTCGATCCAAAGAGCACGCGCGAGGAACCTCGCTGGTCGTTGGTCGACGTCGCCCATGAGCGCACGCTCAAGCGGACGATTCCACTCGATGAAATCAAGCAACATGCCGATGCCCTGGGTGATGGCTTTGCCCTGACCCAGCGCGGTTCGCGCCTGTCCGTGCTGCCGGTAACCGCCGCGCAGTGGAAATTGCTGCTGTCCTTGGAATGAGTCCTCTGGAATGAGCCATGAGTGAAGCAAAGAAACGCGCCGCGGAAAAAGCCCTCGACTACGTCGAGGACGGCATGATCGTCGGTGTCGGCACCGGTTCAACGGTCGCCTATTTCATCGATGCATTGGCGCCCTGGAAAGACCGCATCGAAGGTGCCGTGTCCAGTTCCGAACAGAGCACCGCACGCCTGCAGTCGCATGGCATCGAAATCCTCGACCTCAACAACACTGGCAGGTTGTCGTTGTACGTGGATGGCGCCGACGAATGCGACCCGCGTAAATGCCTGATCAAAGGCGGCGGTGCGGCCCTGACCCGCGAAAAGATCATCGCAGAAGCCAGCGATCGCTTCGTCTGCATCATCGACCCGAGCAAGCGCGTGGACGTGCTGGGCAAATTCCCGTTGCCGGTCGAAGTGCTGCCAATGGCGCGCAGCCTGGTCGCCCGCGAAATCCTGCGCCTGACCGGTGGCCAACCTGTCTGGCGCGATGGCGTGGTCACCGACAACGGCAACGTGATCCTGGACGTGCACAACCTGCACATTACCGACCCGCTGGTGCTGGAGCGCGAATTGAACCAGGTGCCCGGCGTGGTCAGCGTGGGCCTGTTCGCACGCCGGCCGGCCGACATCGTGATCGTTGGTGGAGAGTCACTACTGGTGTTGTAGCCGGCGTATCCGCTGGTCTCCGGTGGCGAGACGCGGGTCTGGCATCGTTAGTCGAATCGTGAAATTCGCGCGCATCCTTGCGACGCGGCCGATCGATACTGCCTGCCCATGCGTGGAGTGCTGCGCCCGTGACCTTGCGTTGCCTGTTCATCGATTTCGATTCGTTCTTCGCTTCGGTGGAGCAACACGACGCGCCGCATTTGCGTGGCCGTCCGGTCGCGGTAATCCCGGTCGCCAGCGACACCACGTGCTGCATCGCCGCCAGCAAGGAAGCCAAGCTGCAAGGCGTAAAGACCGGCACCGGGGTGCGCG
>JBDSIA010000020.1:0-4263 GCA_039918175.1 Thermomonas sp. | reverse complement strand
CGCCTGTTGCGTCGATAGCCGTTCGAAGAAGCCGGGATCCTCGCGGGAAACGCGCTCCGCCCACTCGCGATTGTTGCGCAGCAATTGCTCCAGTGCAGTCATGCGAGGTCGCCCATTAAAGTTGGATGCCGACATTGCGGGGTTCAGTGAAGAAACGCATCGCTTCCACGCCGCCTTCGCGACCATACCCGGACTGGCCGCTGCCGCCGAACGGCGTGCGCAAGTCGCGCATCAACCAAGTGTTGATCCAGACCATGCCGACGCACAGGCCGGCAGCGAAGCGGTGGGTGCGCGATAGGTCTCGGGTGAATACCGATGCCGACAGGCCGTATTCGCTTGCATTGGCCAGTGCCAGTGCTTCGGCATCGTCTTCAAACCCTTGCAGGGTGACAACTGGGCCAAAGATTTCATCGCGATTGGTCGCGCACTCCGGACCGAGCCCTTCGATCACGGTTGGCGCAACGAACCAGCCCGGACGTTCGATCGCTTCGCCACCACACAACACGCGGCCGCCTTCTTCATGTGCGCGCTTGATCGCAGCTAGCACCTTGTCGTAGTGCGTCTGCGAGACCAGCGGACCGATCTGGGTGGATTCCTCCATAGGGTCTCCAATGCGCAGCGCCTGCACGCGTTCGACGAACGCAGTACGGAATTGATCAAGGATCGAACGCTCGACCAGCAGGCGCGAACCACACAGGCAGATCTGGCCGCTGTTCTGGAATGCGCTGCGCACCAGAGTGTCGAGGTACTGGCGCCAGTCGCTGTCGGCGAACACCAGGGTTGCGTTCTTGCCGCCCAGTTCAAGCGAGAGCTTCTTCAGCATCGGCGCGGCGATGCCGGCTATCCGGCGACCAACGGCGCTGCTGCCTGTGAAACTGATCGCCTTGACGTCAGGGTGGCGCACGATCGCCTCGCCAGCGCCCGGACCGCTGCCATGCACGAGGTTGAGTACCCCCGGTGGAAATCCAATTGTCACGAGCAACTTTGCAAACAGCGTCGCGCTATGCGGTGTCACTTCCGAGGGTTTGGCAACAACCGTATTTCCCGCAGCAAGCGCCGGTGCGATCTTCCAAGTGAACAGGTACAGCGGCAGGTTCCACGGGCTGATGCAACCGACCACGCCCAGCGGCGGGCGCAGGGTGTAATTCAGGCCAGCTTCGCCGTGGTGCGATTCACTGGAAAACTGGGTTGCGGCATGCGCGAAGAAACGCAGGTTGCTGACCGCGCGCGGGATATCGATGTTGCGTGCGAGCGAGATGGGCTTCCCGCCATCGCGGGCTTCGGCTTCGGCGAAGGCGTCGATGCGGGATTCCAGCGCGTCGGCGAGTTTTTCCAGCCAGCGCGCACGTTCGCTGTTCGGTAGCGCCGACCATGCCGGGAATGCAGCTTGAGCGGCGGCGACGGCTGCATCTACGTCGGCCGCATCGCCATCGGCGACTTGTGCTGTGACCTCGCCGGTGGCCGGATCGAATACATCCAGCCACAGCCCGTTGCCGGGTTCGACCGCGTCGCCGTTGATCCAGTGCCGGTAGCGTTGCATTCGCCTAGTTTAGAGCGAAAGTCCGGATCGTCATTCCCGCCTCTGCGGAAATGAGCCACAAAACATCAGATCGACTGCATGCGACCACCGTCGACCGCGAGCGACTGGCCGTTGACGTAGGCAGCGGCAGGGCAGCACAGGAAGGCGATCACACCTGCGACTTCGTGGGCTTGCGCAAACCGGCCGGCCGGCACCGTGGCCAGCATGCCCTTGGCCACTTCGTCTTGCGATTTACCTGTGGCTGCGCTGCGGTCGGCCAGAATCTGTTCGAGGCGCTGGGTACTTGTGTAGCCGGGCAGGACGTTGTTTACGGTGATGCCGTCACTCCCCAGTTCCTTCGACAGCGTCTTGGCCCAGCTCGCAACAGCGCCGCGAATCGTGTTGGACACGCCAAGATTGGCAATCGGTTCGTACACCGAGGTCGAGATCACGTTGACGATGCGACCCCACTGCGCGTCTCGCATACCCGGCAGCACCGCCTGCAACAGGGTTTGATTGGCGATCAGGTGCTTGTTGAAGGCATCCAGATAGGCGCCGATCTCGGCGGCGTGCGCAGAACCGCCCGGCGGCCCACCCGTGTTGTTGACCAGGATATGGACGCGGCGAACTGCGGCGTGTGCTGCCACGGTTTGGCTGAGCTCGAATGTCTGCGCGACATCGGCCACGAGAACGTCATGCTGCTGATTGCCGGAGCATGGCAGCGATGCCATGGCCTCGCGCAAGGCACCCTCACGGCGGGCGAGAAGCGTGACGCTTGCACCCAACTGCGCCAGTTCCACCGCCGTCGCGCGGCCGATACCTTCCGAACCGCCGCAAACCAGTGCATGTTTGCCTGTGAGATCGAGGTCCATCAAACACGCGCTCCAAGTGACTGGATCATGAGCGGACGCAAGCCATCATCGTCCCGCGCTTGAGGCGGTGTGAGTTCGCCGGGGGCGAATCCACGTTCCAGCGCGTCTTCCTTATCGAGGCCTTCGAATTCGACGAACTCGGCATCCATCAGTGCAGCGCGCGCAGTGTCCAGGCTGTCATAGGCCAAAGTGTTGCCGTCGCTGTCGAATATTTCGGCGGTGCCGGCTTCGCGTTCGCGCAGGCGTGCCCAGACAACCATGCGGCCAAGCGTCGCCAGCCACCAGGCATCGTGAATTGCCTCATTATTTGAATCATTCATTTCACTATCTCTGCCAGCAGCCACAATAGTCCGCCTGTTGCCAGCCCAAAGATGATGACCAGCAGCGAGATCCGTGATGGCGTGGTCAGGCCGGTCAGGTTGCGATCCGGGTTGCCGCGGTAATCGCGGCGTAGCAGCCACAACAATGCGCGTGGCTTGAGGAACGCGCCTTCACCAAGGATCGCGGTGATTTCAGGATGCCGGTCGCGGATATGTACCAATGCCAGCGGCCAGAAGATGACGAAGGCGGTGGCGCCCGCGATCGCGGTTGCGAGCGAGGTCAAGGCAAGGAACAAAATGACGTCAGGGTCCATCGATCAGCTAGTCCTTTCAAAACCTGGTCTTCTCAGAACTCGGCGTGGCCGGGCGCGCGCGGATAGGCAATCGCGTCGCGGATGTTGGACAGCCCGCAGACGTAGACCACCAGACGTTCAAAGCCCAGCCCGAAGCCGGCATGCGGCACGCTGCCGTAGCGGCGGAAGTCGCGATACCAACTGTAATGCACCGGATCCAAGCCGAACTGCGCCATGCGTGAATCCAGCACGTCCAGGCGTTCCTCGCGCTGGCTGCCACCGATGATCTCGCCGATGCCGGGCGCCAGCACGTCCATCGCCGCGCAGGTCTTGCCGTCGTCATTCAAGCGCATGTAGAACGCCTTGATCTGCTCAGGATAGTTCATGACCACGACCGGCCGCCCGACATGTTCTTCGGTCAGCCAGCGCTCGTGCTCTGTCTGCAGGTCCAGGCCCCATTCGACTGGGAAATCGAATGTCTTGCCGCTGGCCTGCAGCAGCTTGATCGCATCGCCGTAATCGATACGCTCGAATGGCGCATTGATGAAGGCCTCGAGCTTGCTAATTGCATCTTTCTGCACGCGTTCGGCGATAAACGCCATGTCATCGCCGCGCTCATCGAGCACGGCACGGAACAGGTACTTGAGGAAGTCCTCGGCGAGGTCGGCATCGTCATTGAGGTCGGCGAAGGCGATCTCGGGTTCGATCATCCAGAATTCGGCCAAATGCCGCGTGGTGTTGCTGTTCTCCGCGCGGAAGGTCGGCCCGAACGTATAGACCTTGCTCAGCGCCAGGCAGTAGGCCTCGACATTGAGTTGGCCGGACACGGTCAGGAAAGTTTCCTTGCCGAAGAAGTCGCGACTGAAATCAACTGCACCAGCCTTGTCGCGTGGCAGGTTTTGCAGATCCAGGGTCGAGACCCGGAACATCTGGCCGGCGCCTTCGGCATCGGAGGAGGTCACGATCGGCGTCGAGATCCAGTAGAAGCCGCGTTCGTGGAAGAAACGATGCACCGCCATTGACAGGCAGTGACGGATGCGGGTCACTGCGCCGAACAGGTTGGTGCGTGGGCGCAGGTGAGCAAATTCGCGCAGGTACTCAAGTGAATGCTGCTTGGGCTGCATCGGGTAGGTCAGCGGATCCTCGACCCAGCCGCTGACGTCGATGCGCGAGGCCTGGATTTCGAAACCCTGGCCTTGTCCTTGTGACTTGACCAGCGTTCCCGTCGCAATCACCGCGCAGCCGCTGGTCAGGTGCTT
>JBDSIA010000019.1:0-2798 GCA_039918175.1 Thermomonas sp. | reverse complement strand
TGCCGGACATCTTGGAAATGCGGTCAGAAATGGGCTCAGAGTGAATTTCCTGCCCGTGTGAAACAGTTGCTCGGTAATGTTAGTCAGGAAACTTCACTCTGACCCCATTTCTGCAACCTCCCGAAGCGTTATTCGATGCGAAGCCCGAACACGGCGTACACTGCGCGCGCTTCAAGGTGATCCGGCGGCTGTCGCCAACGGATTGAAACGGGAAGCCGGTGACCCCCAGCACATCACGTGCAAGGCCATTCCGGCGCTGCCCCCGCAACGGTAAGCGAGACAAGTCTGGCATCGGCCACTGTGCAACGCATCGTCATGATGTGGCATGGGAAGGCGCCAGGCGGGAACGAACTGTCCTCAACGGCTGTCCGTTCCGCCCGCGAGCCCGGAGACCGGCCTTGGAGTGACTGGTTGCGATGCGGCGGGCATCGGGCGACGTCGTGCATGCGCGCGTCGCATGGCCGTCGTTCGTTTCTCCGCATGCACCGCAGCTGCCCTTCCACTCATGGGCGCGCGGGCGAGCGCGCCGGAGAATCCCAATGCTGCCACGCAACCCGTTCCGCCATACCGCTGTTTTCATTGCACTTGCACTTTCCCTGCCATCGCTCGCGCATGCGCAAACCCGCGGCAAGACCGCGGGCGATGCCACCGATCTCGACAACGTGGTCGTCACCGCCACCCGCACCGCCATCACTGCCGATGACGCTCTGGCGGCAGTAGAAGTCATCGACCGTACCGAAATCGAGCGCAGCAGCGCGCGTTCGTTGCCGGAGTTACTGCGCGGTCGCGCTGGCATCACCATCGTCAACCAGGGCGGGCTGGGCAAGCTCAGCACGCTTTTTTTGCGCGGCACCGAATCCGATCACACCCTGTTCCTGGTGGATGGCGTGCGCATGGGCTCGCCAACATCGGGCCTGACCTCGCTGCAGGACCTGCCGCTGGAACAGATCGAACGCATCGAAATCGTGCGCGGGCCGCGCTCGTCGCTGTATGGCGCCGATGCGATCGGTGGCGTGATCCAGATCTTCACCCGCCGCGGCACCGGCGCCATGGGCGTGCACGGCCGGGGCCGCATTGGCGCCGGCAGCAATGGCCTGCGCGAAGCATCGGCCGGGCTTGACGTGCGCAGCACGCGTGGCGGCGTCGGCGTGGACCTGGCGCATCAGTCGACCGATGGCATCAATGCCTGCCGTGGGTTCTTTGATCCGCTGACCTATGCAGGCGCAGGCTGTTTCATCGTGCCGGGCACGCACCTGGACCGCGACGGCTACCGCAACAACAGTGCGACGCTCCGGGCCGATTTCGCGCCGAACGAGGCTTGGCAGTTCGATGCGCGCGGCTTCCGCGCCATCGGCCACAACGAGTACGACGGCGACTATGGCGACAACTCCGACATCGTCCAGCAGGTGCTGGGCGGCAGCGCCCGCTGGACACCATCGGCATCAACCAAGCTGAAGCTGACTCTGGGCCGCAATACCGATATCTCCGACAACTACAGCGGTCTCAGCTTTGCCAACCGCTACGACACCACCCGTGACAGTGCCAGCCTGCAGGGCGATTTCACCATGGCCGCAGGCCATCTGGTGACCGCAGGCTTCGACTGGCAGCGCGACCGCGCCGACGTCGTCGATTCTTACTTTCCGCCGTACGAAAAGGCGCGCGGCAATCGCGCCGTATTCGCGCAGTACCAAGGCACGTTTGCCGCGCAAGACCTGCAACTCAGCTTGCGACGCGACGACAACGACCAGTTCGGTGGCCATAACACTGGCGGCATCGCTTGGGGCATGGGCTTTGCAGATGGCTGGCGAGTGACCGCCAGCCATGCGAGCGCGTTCAAGGCACCGAGCTTCAACGAGCTTTACTACCCGTACTACGGCAACGAGTTGCTGCGCCCGGAGTCGTCGCGCAGCAGCGAGCTGGGGCTGGGCCAACGTGGCGACGGCTGGCATTGGCAACTGAATGCCTACCAGACTACGGTCGATGACCTGATTACGTACGACGCCACGATATTCAAGGCCAACAACATCGAGAGCGCGCGCATCCGTGGCGCTGAGCTGACCGGTGATATCCGCCTAGGCGACTGGGACCTGCATGGCCAGGTCAGCACCTTGAACGCGCGCAACCTGAGTGCCGGCGCGAACCATGGCAAGCGGCTGGCACGTCGTCCGTCCAGCAGTGCCCGGCTCGACCTTGACCGTCAGCTCGGGGCATGGGGGTTTGGCATCAGCGGGATTGCCGAAGCCGCGCGCTGGGACGATGCCGGCAACACCCTGCGCGTAGGCGGTTACGGCACCCTGGATGCGCGCCTTTCCTGGCACCTGGCCAATCATTGGACGCTGCAGGCCAACTTGCTCAACGCGTTTGACCGGATTTACGAGACAAGTGCGTATTACCTGCAAACGGGTCGCGAACTCTCATTGAGCCTTCGTTGGCAACCACAGTAATCGGGAGCGTCGCCGCAAGGAACCAGGAAGTACGGAGCATTGTCGCAAGGAAGCGAAGGCCCGGCACGGATGCCGGGTTTTTTCTGCCCGCGCGTTGCATGATTCGGATACAAGGTCTCAAGCAAGTTTGCGCACCAAGCCCAGCGGCAGCAGTTTCATCAATAGCCCCATCGGCGCCCACGGCCACCACGGCACATAGGCCTTGACCGGTTCGCGCTCGATCGCCTTGGCCAGCAGGCGGCAGCCGACGTCGTTGTCGATCATGAAGGGCGTGTGCTTCACCTTCTCGTTGATCTCCGAGCGGATGTAGCCGGGGAAGATCGTGCTGACCTTGATCTTTGATCCCCACAGGTC
>JBDSIA010000018.1:0-1882 GCA_039918175.1 Thermomonas sp. | reverse complement strand
GCGGTTTCGGTCGCGCCGGCCTGGCTTTCGCCACGTCGAACCTTGTGAAGAATCAGGTCGCCATCGAGCGCGAGCTTGACGCCGGAGACCAAGGTCACAGCTGCCTGGAAGGCGGCATTGCGGCTGGCGTACCAGCCGGCGTTGAAGTCGGCAAAACGATAGCGCATCGCCGGGTAATCGGCGGGATAGCCCAGCAAATGCTTGATCCCGAAGTACAAGCCGCCGCGACGACTGAACACTTCGCGCCGAATTGAGCCGTCGATGGGATACGGATAACCGCGTGCATGGCGCGCGGCGAAGTCGATGCGTACCTGCATCGGCCCGCCAGTGTGGATCGGGTTGAAGCGCCCGAACAAGCGCTGGCCCATCGGCACCCGGCCGGCCATTTCCTCGAACAGGGCCGACAGCTCCTGCTCGGTGCGTAGAGCCGTGATTCGCTCGGCAAACGTGCGGCCATCCGGCGATCGGAACTTGAGCGCTGATTCCACCACGATCTGCGGCACATGCAATGCCGCCGCGCGACGATCGATTTCCCGACGCGCTATGCCTGCGAGCCCGGGTACTGGCGGATCAACGCGATATGTGGATTCCTGCTCTGTCACCGCGAGTACGGCGCACAGATTTTCGCTGCTGGGTTCGATATCCTGCGCGGCGAATGCGGCCTGGATATCACGCGCCCAGCCAGCGCGATCGGCCAAGGACACCGGGAGTTTGCGCCGCAGTTCCGCACGCACGTCTTCGGGCTTGCGCTGCGGCGTGCATGCCACCAGCAGCACCATCGCGATGCTGACAAGCAGACCGCGTCGATGCATGCATCGGTGCTTGCGCGGCAAATGCCCTTCCCTCGCCTTTTGTGTCACGCGTAACCCAGTGCCCATCAATGCGCGCCAGGATCGCCGTTGGGCAACAGCACGATCTTGCCGTCACGCTCGCCGGATGCAGCGGCGGCAATCGCGTCCTTGATTTGATCCAGCGAGTAGGTCGCCTGGATCCGCGCATGCAACGCGCCGGTCGCGATCAAACGTACCAGTTCGCCGAACAGCGCGGCGCGCGCCTCGGCCGTGGCGGTCTTGTACCAGTGCGCCAGCCAGAATCCGTGCAGGCGGATGCCGCGGAAGATCAGCGACGCCGGCGAAATCGCACAAGCCTCGCCACTCATCGCGCCGTAGTTCACCACCAACCCGCCGGATGCCACGGCCTGCGCCAGCCGCTCGGTGGCGAGGCCGCCTACCGCATCAATGCCCAGCACGATCTTCGCGCCATCGGTCGCGTCCTTCACCCGCTTCGCCAAGTCATCACCATCGACCAGCACCACGTCTGCACCGAGTTCGCGCACCGCCTGGCAAGCCGCTTCGCGACGCACCACATTGACCGTACGCAATCCACGCGCCTTGGCCAACTGCACCACGTAGCCGCCGACCGCTGAATTGGCGGCGTTCTGCAATACCCAGTCGCCGGGCTTGAGCTCGGCGAATTCGCTGAGCAGCAGCGCCGCGGTCGGTGGATTGACGGTCAGCATCGCCAGTTGACGCGGATCGGCCCCAGCCGGCAATGGCAGCAGTTGCGCGGCATCGGCAACCAGATGCGTGGTCCATGTACCGCTGCCGATCGGTAAAAGCACAAGTTGACCTGCTTTCAGTCGCGGCACATCTGCGCCCACTTCGACAACACGACCAACACCTTCGTTACCGCCCACCGCCGGTAATGGCGGTAGCATCCCGTAATCGCCGGTCAGGGTCAGCACGTCGGAGGGATTGATCGATGCAGCGACCACTTCGATCAAGGCCTGCCCCGGCTGCAACGCGGGAAGCTCGAAGGCCTCGGCCGCGATCACGTCCTGCGGCACCGGCCCGCGCTGATGGTAGCGGGCATGCTTGGGCGT
>JBDSIA010000017.1:0-2093 GCA_039918175.1 Thermomonas sp. | reverse complement strand
TGGCCAGCTACCGGCTCAAGTTGTTCGGGATCGAACCCAAGGTCGCGCTGCTTTCGCATTCCAATTTCGGCAGCCATCAGGACAGCAGCGCGTTGAAGATGCGCCGCGCCTACGACATCATCCGTGCACGGGTGCCCAAGCTGCAGATCGACGGCGAGATGATGGCGGACACCGCGTGGGACGAGGCCCTGCGCCAGCGCATCTTCCCCGGCACCACGTTGTCGGGGCGCGCCAACCTGCTGGTGATGCCGAATCTGGATGCGGCCAACATCGGCTACAACCTGGTGCGGGTCATGACCGGCGGCGTCGCGATCGGGCCGATCCTGATGGGCCTGGACCAGCCGGCGCATATCCTGACCCCGGCATCGACCTCGCGTCGGGTGGTGAACATGACCGCGATTGCCGCAGTCGAGGCGCAGATCCGCTCGGGGATGCGCTGATCGCCGTGAAAAGGGGACGGAGGGAATTAAGGCGGACCTTAATTCCCTCCGTCCCCTTTTCCGCTTTTCCGTAACCATTGCGCTTCCCGCGCGAATTGATGGGGTAGGAGCGCCAAGCGTGCCTTGCCCTTTCACCTTCCACTCGTGCGGGAGTCGTTGATGTACGGATATTTCTGGATGCGTGCGCGCAAGCCCAGCCGCCAGCCCTCGCGTTTGGCAGCCGCGAGCCGCTGATCCATCATGGCCGTCATCCTACCGTTCACGAGGGACGCGGTTTCCGCGACCAGCATGGCTGAAGCCGGACAGCAGCAAGCGCTCGCCGCGCGCGATCGTGCCGCCGACGATGCGCACTGGGCTGCATTGATGCTGCTTGCGCAGGACGGCGACAAGGATGCCTATCGCGTCCTGCTGCAAGCCATCGCGCCGTATGTGCGAGCCATCGCGCGCCGTTACCTCGGCCGTGGCGAGGATGCCGAAGACGCGGTACAGGAGGTCTTGTTGGTCGTACACGGCATCCGCCACACCTTCGAGCGTGGCCGCCCGTTCAAGCCGTGGCTGGGTACGATTGCCTCGCGCCGCTGCATCGACCTGCTGCGCCGCCGCGCGCATCGCGCGCAGCATGAAATGGCCGATGTGGTGGATGTCGATTATCACGCGCATGGCGGCCTCGGTCCCGAGGAAACGCTCATGCGCGAACACGAATCACGCCGCGTGCGCAGCGCGGTCGACGAATTGCCCACGCGCCAGCGTGATGCGATCTCGATGTTGCGCCTGCAGGAACTCTCGCTCAATGAAGCATCTGCACAAAGCAAGCAAACAGTGGGCTCGCTGAAGGTGGCCGCCCATCGCGCCATCGGCTCGCTGCAGCGCGCGCTGACCGGAAAGGATCCATCCCATGAGTGACATGAATACTGATACCAGCCGCTTGATCGACCAACTCTCGTCCCGCGCATCGCCGGTGCGGCGGATGTCCTCGCCGTTGCGGCGCACCTTGGCTTGGCTGGCACTGGCGCTGCTGGTGGTGGCGATCATCGTGTCCAACTTCGACGTGCGTGCCGGCTGGCTCCGGGTGATGGCCTCGCCGGACGCCACCTTCGAATGGGCGACGAGCCTGCTGACGGGCGTGCTGGCCGCCTATGCGGTGTTCCAGATCAGCGTGCCGGGCCGCAATGCGCGCTGGGCGTGGCTGCCGGTGCCGATCGCGTTGCTGTGGATCGCCGGGCTGTGCGTGGGTTGCGTGCGCGATGTCATGGTGGATGCTTCGGCCGGGCTGACGTTCAGTCCCCATGGCATGGAATGCATGCGCGCGATCACCATGACCAGCATCCCGCTGGGTCTGGTGCTGCTGCTGATGGTCCGCCATGCGGGTGTGGTGCGGCCAGGACCAACCGCACTGCTGGTCATGCTCAGTGCCGCGGCGCTGTCGTCCAGTGCGGTCAGCCTGATCCACGACGGCAGCGAATCCGCGCTGATGGTGCTGCTCTGGCATGTCGGTGCGGTGCTGTTGCTGTCGCTGCTGAGCTTGCTGTTCTCGCGCCGCATGTTTGCGTGGATCGGCTACACGCGCCGGGTTTGACAATACGGTTCGCAGCACCGAATTTTTTTTGCGATATGGCTGTAACTATTTTCCGCAACGGCACGTACTGCACAAGG
>JBDSIA010000016.1:0-2803 GCA_039918175.1 Thermomonas sp. | reverse complement strand
CGCGTGGGCCATGAAGCTTCTCCGCTGGGTGCTTCCGGGATCGATTTCTGGGGCAACAGCCATGTGCTTGGGCCACAAGGCGAATTCATCGCCGAAGCCGGCACTGAGCCAACCATCCTGATGGCCGAGGTGGACATGCAGCGCAGCGAACACGTGCGCCGGATCTGGCCGTTCCTGCGTGATCGCCGAATCGATGCGTACGAAGATTTGCTGAAGCGCTATCGTGACTGACGTGCCCGCGGCAGACGCCGCCGACTGGACCGACCAGCCGCATATCGAAGTTGAGCGCGATGGGGTGCACTACACCCTGCTTGGCACCGCGCATATCTCCAAGGCCAGTATTGAAGCAGTACGTTCGGCGATCGCCAGTGGCAGGTTCGATGCCATCGCGGTGGAACTGGACGAACAGCGACTCAAGGCGCTGACCGAGCCGGATGCACTGGCCCAGTTGGATCTGGTCAAAGTTATCCGTGAACGCAAGATCGCGCCGTTCGCCGCCAACCTTGCGCTGGCCGCCTACCAGCGCCGTTTAGCCGAGCAGCTCGACGTGGAGCCCGGTGCCGAGCTCAAGACCGCAGCACTGGAAGCCAAAGCACGCAGTCTGCCCTTGCAGCTGATCGATCGCGATGTCGGCACCACCTTCCGTCGAATCCTGCAGAAGCTCCGCTGGTGGGACCGGATGAAACTCATTGCGGGGCTGGGTGGCGGGTTGTTCGCCGATGACGAAGTTTCATCAGAAGATATCGAACGCCTCAAGGAAGGCGACATGCTGGAGTCGAGCTTCGGCGAATTCGCGAAGGACACGCCGTCGCTCTACGCGACCCTGATCGACGAGCGCGACCAGTTCATGGCTGCGCGCCTGCGCGAGCGTAGCGACGGCGCCAGCCACGTGCTGGCAGTCGTCGGCGCCGGACACCTGAAGGGCATGGCGCGATATCTGTCAGAAGAAACCCGCGCGCCCGGCGACATCGCCAGCGAGCTGCTGCAGGTCACGAACAAACGCAAGATTCCATGGATCACGCTTGCCTTGATGCTGTTGATTGCTGGAGGCATCGCGTGGGGCTATGCACATGGTGGCAGCGAACTCGGCCGGGAACTTCTGATTCAGTGGGTGGCGTGGACGGGAGGACTGGCCGGACTGGGCGCCCTGCTCGCCCGCGGCCACATCTTCAGCATTCTGGCCGCGGCGATTTCCGCGCCGTTGAAACCGTTCCGTCCCGGCCTGCCGCCAGGCATGTTCAGCGCCCTGGTTGAAGTACACGTCCGCAAGCCCGCCTATCCCGATTTCCTCGCATTGCGCGATGACGCCCAGACCCTTGGCGGCTGGTACCGGAACCGCGTGTGCCGGGTGGTGATGGTGTTCATCCTCACCAACATCGGCAGCGCGATCGGCGTATGGATGGCTGGTGCACGGATTCTCGGGAAATTGCTGTAGTCGCCAAGCCGGCGCAAAACCTATTTGCCGCCGAACGCATCCGGGGCCGAACCGAGTGGTTCAAGCAACCGAGCATCCGGGTGAATTACACGGCTGATTGCGCTCGCAATTCCCGCCGCTGCTGCCGGCTGAGGTGCGCACGCCTGACCAGGTTGCCACTGCCACTACGCAGGTCGTCCAGCAGCGCATAGATGGTCGGCAGGAACAACAGGCTGACCACAGTGGAGAACGCCAGTCCACCCGCGATCGCGCGCGCCATCGGGTAATACGGGGGTCCGTCGCCGGCAATCTGGGTGGTGGAGAGCGCGATCGGCACCATCGCCAGGATCGCGGTGCCCATCGTCATCAGAATCGGGCGCAGGCGCTCGCGACTGCCTTCGACCAGCGCGTCGGTACGGCTCATCCCGCGCCTCCTGAGGTTGTTGATGTGCTCCACCATCACGATGCCGTTGTTCACCACCACGCCCATCAACACCAGGATGCCGATGATCGCCATGATGTTGAATTCAGTGCCGGTGAGCCAGAACAGCCAGTAGACGCCGAAGATTGAGAAGAGCACGCAACTCATGATAGCCAGCGGGAACAACAGGGATTCGAACACCGCCGCCATCACGATGAACATCAGGACGAGTGCAATCCCGATGTTGCCAAGCATCTGCGCTTGGGCATCCACGTTGAAGCCGAAGCCGCCGCCCTCGAACGTATAGCTGTAGCCCGGTGGAAACTGCACGTTCTTGAGGGTGTCCTCGATCTCCTTGCGGGCATCCGGCATCGTCGCATTGCCGGCCAGGCTGGCCTCGATCTTGATCATGGTCTGCCGGTTCATGCGCTGGATGGTGGTCGAGGACGGCTTCACGCTGACGTCAACCATCGCCAACAGTGGTACCGAGCGGCCGTCCGGCCCGCGCACGGTGAATGACTCAAGGTCGGCGGAACCGAAATGCTCGGCACCGGCGAAGCGCACGTTGACCGGGATTTCAACATCACCGCGATGGAACGCGCGCAATGAGGATCCGCGCAGGGCCATTCCGACGAACTGCGCCACTTGCTGCGCACTGAACCCAAATGAGGCGGCGCGTTCGCGATTGACCCGCACTGACAGCTCGCTATTGCTGTCGCCGGTATCCACGCGCACATCACGCAGGTTCTTGCTGCGCGCCAGGATCGGTATGACATCGCCGGCAAGTTCCTTGAGGGTTTCGGTGGAGTCGCCAGTTAGGCTGAATTGAATGCCTTTCTCATCGCCACCCATGCCGCTCTGGCGACCGATGCCGATATTGGCTCGCGCCGACTTGGGCAAGCCCGTACGCAGGTCGTCCTGGATCTTTGTCGATGCTTCAGTGTCCTTTGCCTCCACCGTCAGCCGGG
>JBDSIA010000015.1:0-2318 GCA_039918175.1 Thermomonas sp. | reverse complement strand
GGGGCCGATGGTGCGGCGGACGCCGAGACACCTGGTGGCATGGTCGTAGGGACTGCCGGCGGCGCGGCAGTCTTCTCACACCCGGAGGCGATCAGCAGGATCGCGGTGCCGAGAACAATGACGGTCGCTGGTCGCATCCAGCGCACGCACGCAAGAGTTGCTGCAAATGACGCCTTCCTGTCCATGTCGACCTTCATTTTTTGACACCTTGAATGTCTGGGCCGCGTCACTTCGCCCGGGGACTGATCACCACGTCCACGCGCCGGTTACGCGACCGGCCGGCGTCAGTCCCGTTGTCTGCAACCGGTTGCGTGCTGCCGAACCCTTGCGTTGCCAACGACGCCGCCGGGATGGCCTCCTCACTGACCAGATAGGCCTTCACCGCGTTTGCGCGGGCCGTCGACAGGGTCTGGTTGCTGGCCTGACTACCGACATTGTCGGTGTGGCCGGAAATCAGTACTCCAGCGCCAGCGAACTTTTTCATGCGCTGGGCAACTTCGTGCAGTTCCGGGCGTGCTTCGGGCTTTATGATCGACTTGCCGGTGTCGAACAGCACCGCCGAATCCAGCGCGATGGTGATTACGCTGGGTGGAACAAACTCCTCGAAATCGTAGGGCCCGTCGAAACGTGCGCGGAAGGCCACCGTTTCGGCGGACAGGTCAGCGCGCAGGATCACCGGCTGGCGCTTGTCGACCAGGCAGGTCGTGACCACGCGCTTCTCCAGCTGGGTATTGCCGAGCGTCAGTTCGCACAGGCGCTCTGAGCGCAGCGTGTAGATGCCCAGGCGCAAGGCTTCGGTCAAGCCGGCCGACGTATTGCTGCCATCGCCTGTCAGCGTGAGCTCGCCCGGTCCGGCGTTGAATGCGTAGTAATAGGCCACCGGCTTGCCCGGGCCTTCGGCCTTGACGCGATTCACGCTTAGCCGCGTCGGCTCATCGATATCGGTCGAGCCCGCGCCTGCGACGGTGAGTGACGCAGCCTGCTCGGAGGGTGCAATCAATGTTACCGGGCCGGACAACAAGACCGAATAATCCAGCGACTCGGGTGCCAGATCCAGGCGCAACAACAAGCGTTGTGGCTTGTCGACCTGGCAGTTGAGCACTACGGTCTTGTCGCTGGTGGTGTTGCCGTGCGACTCGAAGCACAGCCGATTGGCCTTGATGTCGTACAGGGCAAAGCCTAGAGCGTGGGTCGCGCCGCTGGGCGAGTTCTTCGCGGTGGCGCTGACCACGACTGTCCCGGTGCCTGCGTCGAAGTCGTAATACCGCGTTTCGGCCCTGCCGTCGCCGTGGCCTTTGAGTTGCAACGAAGGCAGCGCGATGGGACGGTCGGGATCCGAGGAGGTTGGCGTGACTACTGGGGAGGCAGCCCCACTGCCTCGGATCTGGCTCGATGGCACTTCTACCTTGGCAGCGGAGCCCAGCGACTCCTGCACCGGCGTCGCCCGCTGGCCCGCGTTGCCGACAGGGTCGCTGCAGGCAAGCAACAAAGTTCCGCTGGCCACGGCGCAGCCGATCCAACCAAGAGTCCGGAATGTCATTGTCATGAGGCGGGCAGGTCGCAACTGGTGAATTGACTGAGCATCGTAATGGTAAAGAGCCTTCGCTCGGAAGCCTACACCGCGATACCGGATACACATCGGGACTTCGGCGCTAGCCGATTACAAAATCCGGACTCCGTTTAACAACCACCGAACGTGGAGGCCTGAGACGGCCGAGTGCGTCACCGGAGGGGCAATGACCAGCGGATACCTTGGCGATGGCAGGTATCTGGAGGCGGTGGCGCGGGCCGGTTTTCCTGGGTGATTTCACGGTGTGCCTTGCCCGCGCCCAAGATGCTGTTCCATTCATTTTTGCATTGTTGACTTCCCCGCAGACTTGCCGAATCCTCAGCTCTGACCGCTTTTGCGTGGTTTCAGCGTTGCTCTAGTGAGCGATGCAACAGGGGCTTCCCATCATGAATATCGACACCCGGCAGGCCGGCTCCCATCGCGCGTCAATGGCGGCGCGTCTGCTCGGGACACTCTGGCTGACGTGCCTGCTTGCGCTGGCATTGTGGCTGGGCTGCGCGGGAACGGTACTGGCGCAATCTTGCCCCGCGACAGTGGCACCCCCGACCTTGCCCGGTGGAACGGTGGGCACGGCGTACAGTCAGACTATTACCGCAAGCGGCGGCTCAGGCCCGTACACGTTCGCTGTTTTCAGCGGCACCCTGCCTGCCGGGTTGTCATTGGCGCCCAGCGGCAGCCTTAGTGGCACCCCCACGACCGTCGCTACCAGCAACTTCACAATTAGCGCGACCGACCTGACGGGTTGCCC
>JBDSIA010000014.1:0-4209 GCA_039918175.1 Thermomonas sp. | reverse complement strand
CCGAAATCCGTATAGACATACACATGGTCGACATCGATCCAGCTCAGCGCGCCCTTGGCCTCCGGACGGAAGAAGCCGTCCTTCACCCAAACCTTGCTGACCAGGTCGAACTCGCGGGTGACATCGGCATCGGAGCCACCGCGCGACAACGCGATCAGGCAGCGCTCATACGCTGGCTTCAGGCAGTTGGCATCATGCCAGACCCACTTTTCGTTTTCGGCCTTGGCCAGCGCATCGAGGTCGATGATGGTTTCCCAGATCGGATCGGCTTTGCGATATTCCGCCAGCGTGGTACGGCGCCAAATGCCACGCTCATGTTGCTTGTCCTTCCAGAAGTTGTAGTAGTAGTCGCCGACCTTCTGCACGCCGGGGATCTTGGCGTCGGAGTCCATGATCGCGCGGATCGCGGTTTCCATTTCGGCGAATTCCGGCGTTCCGGCCAGTTCCGCCTCGGTCTTCGCATTGTGGGCCTTGACCCAGTCCATCGAGCGTTCGGCGGTCACGTCCTCCAGCCAGGCGTAGGGATCGTCGCTGGATGCGGACTGCGCGGACGCGCCGCCGGCCATGGCAAGCCCGGCCATCAGGCAGGCATTGGAGAGATGGGACATGACGATGCTCCGGGAATGGATCAGTGAACCCGGAACGCTAACACAGCACCCGCACGCAGGCGGTCGCGGGCCCTAGCGGCGCCCTCAGGCCGCGCGGGGCAGCTTCGCGGGGCGGCGAATGCGTGTCCGTCGCAATGCCTGTGCCCTGCGCCGGCGCGGCATCCGCAAGGCCAGCTTCGGCAACGGGCAACGGCGCAGGCTCCACCACGCCGCCAGCGGCATCCCGAGCAGCCACATCGGCAACCAGCCGAACATGTCAGTGCTGCCACGGGCAGCCGGAATGAACAAGACCGCCAGGGTGCCAACGATCACCACTTGCCGCAGCAGGCGATCAAGGTCTTGGTTGGCATCGGTACCTGCGGGCTTGTTCATGGCGGCGCTCCGTGATGGACGACGCCAGCGTGCGATATGGGGTTCTCACGGGCTGCGACGCCGACCTATCCGGCGCGGAAAATCCTCAATAGCCTGCAATGTCGAGTGCTTTACCGGCTTCCCTGCGGCCCACGTCGATCAATTCCCCCGCGCGCCAGAACTCGTAGAACTGACAGGCATCGCGGGGGATGCGGATGACCAGTTCCGGGGGATCCAGCGCCATCTGCACCCGCGCGATCTGCCCCTGCATGATGTCGACCGAGCGCCCCATGACTTCGGTCAGGCTCATGCTGGGTTCGTCCTCCTCACTGCCGCGCACGCGGTCGAGCTGGCGGCCCATCCAGCGGCCCAGCGCGGAGGGCTCGGCTTGTTCGGCGTCCTCACCTTGGCGCGCTGGCTGTCCCGAGGGCCGCTCCGGCCAGCCATGCATGTCCACCGCGATCAGGCGGTGCGCGTCCGACAGCCGCGTCGCGGCGATAGGCAGCGGCGCCAGAAGACCACCATCGACAAGGTCCCGGCCATTCACGCTGCCCGGGGTGAACACGCCGGGGAAGGCGAATGAGGCGCGCAACGCCTGCCACAACGGCCCGCTGCGCAGCCACACTTCGCGTTGACGTAGCAGGTCCACGGCCACGGCCACGAAATCAATGGGAAGTTCTTCGATCAACGGATCGCCGACCACCTCGCGCATGGCGTCGACCAAGCGGTCGCCACGCACCAAGCCATCCTGCTCGAAGGCGGGCTGGGCCAACAGGCGCAGGAACTCGCCGCGTGACATCCCCGCAAGCCGCGCGCTGAACTCCGCCAATTTGCCAGCCGCGAACACGCCGCCGATCAGTGCGCCGCTGGACGAGCCGGCCACCGCCACGATATTCATGCCGCGCGCCTGCAAGGCTTCGATCACCCCGATTTGCGCCAGCCCGCGCGCACCCCCGGCGCCCAGCGCAAGAGCGACCGGTTCGCCGGTGGCGATCCTTGGAGCGTGGGAGCCTGCCATGTCAGTCCTGATAATTGCCAAGAGCTAGTTGCAAGAGGGTGCGGGCCTGTTCGCGCAGCGCGTGCGGCTCGACGATCTCTGCATCGCTTCCGTAATGCAGCACGTCCATCAGCAATTCGCGTGGCACCGAATATGGCACCTTCAATTCGTATCGGCCGTCAGGCAGGTAGTGGCCCTGCTGTTGCGAATGCCAGTGTTCATCGGCAACCCAGCGTGCGGCCTTGGCGCTGAACACGATGGTGGCCCAGCCCTTCGGCGCCCCTGAAAAAATGCCGTAACTACCGGCCAGATGACAGTTGAGTTCGTCCTCGGCAACGTCGGTGGCGATACCATCAAGCAGTCTGGCGCCAGTGATGCGGTCGATCGAGAAACTCCGTAAACCGTTGCGGTCTTCGTCCCAGGCGTCGAGGTACCAGTTGTCGCGATAGTGGGTGAGCCGCTGCGGGGAGACGATGCGACGGGTCTTTTCATCGGTCGAGCGCGCGCGGTAGTCGAACGCGATGCGCCGGCGTTCGAGTACCGCCGATGCCACGATCCGGAATGCATGTTCGTCCATCTTGCGCAACCGATGCGGCAACACGCGCACCCGCTCCACCGGCCAGCGCTTGCCGCCGGAATGCGCATCCAGCAGTTTTTCGACACGCTGCTGCAAGGGCGCAAGTGCCGTGGACAACATGCCCCCGCTGCTGCGTTCCAGCAGTTGTTGCGCCGCCAGCAAGGCGTGCAGTTCTTCCGAATTGAGCCACAGGCCGGGTAGTTCGAAACGTTCCGACGCCAGTTTGTCGTAGCTGAAACCGGCTTCGCCATCGCCGCTCAGCGGCGCCATCAGGCCATCGCGCAGGAACGCGAGGTCGCGATAGACGGTGGCACGCGAGCAGCCCAGCTCGTCCTGCATGCGGGCTACGGTCACCGGACGGCGTGCGGCCTGCAGCACACGGTGCATGGCGATGATGCGTTCGTAACGGTCCATGCCGCCAAGTGTGCCGGATGCTCGCCGCTTCGGCGAGCGGCCTGCACAGGCGCCGAATCACTCAGCGCGCATCCGCAGGCGCAGTCCGTACGTAACCTCCGGTGGCCTTCGCGCGAATTCAGACATGCCGTCCCGCTGGACAGGCAGATGCCATCGCGTCGACGCTTGGCATTCCAGACCCCGACATTCCAACAGGACCCTGCATGGAACACGACCCGATCCAGCAGTATTACGGCGAAACCCTTGGCAGCACTAACGACCTAAAGACCGGCGCCTGCTGCAGCCCGGACGCGATGCCCACGCATTTACGCGAGTGGCTGGACGAACTGCCGCGGGCGGTGACCGACCGATTCTACGGCTGCGGTTCGCCGATTCCTGCTGCCATTGAAGGTGCAACCGTGCTGGACCTGGGTTGCGGCACCGGCCGCGACGCGTTCTTGGTCTCTCGAATGGTCGGTGCAACCGGCCGCGTGATCGGTCTGGACATGACCCCGGCGCAACTTGCAGTCGCACGCGCATCGCAGGCCGAGCATCGCGAACGAACCGGCTTGGACAACCTCGATTTTCGCGACGGGCGCATCGAGGCCCTGGCCGCTGCGGGCATCGAGGACGCCAGCGTGGACGTGGTGATTTCCAACTGCGTGCTCAACCTGTCCGCTGACAAGGCGCAAGTGTTCGCCGAAATCCTGCGCGTGCTCAAGCCCGGCGGCGAGTTGTTGTTTTCCGATGTGTATGCCGACCGCCGCATCTCGACCGAACTATTGAATGATCCGGTGCTGCGTGGCGAGTGCCTGTCCGGCGCGCTGTACATAGAGGACTTCCGGCGCCTGCTGCTCGAACAGGGGGTTGCCGACTACCGGATCACCGCGCGCAGCCCGGTGCCATTGCTGGACGCCGACATCGAAGCGCGGATCGGCATGGTCGCGTTCGAAAGCATCACGGTGCGCGCATTCAAGCTGGATCTGGAAGACCGCTGCGAGGATTTCGGCCAGGTCGCGACTTACCGCGGCAGCATTGCCCACCATCCGCATCGCTTTGTGCTGGACGACCACCACGTGTTTGAGCGCGACCGGCCGATGCTGGTCTGCGGCAATACCGCCGCCATGCTGGCCGACACGCGTTACGCGGCGCATTTCGAGATCACGCCGCGACGCAGCCACTGCGGCCTGTTCGGCGGCTGCGCAGCGCCGGCAACCCAGGACGCCAGCATGTCTGGCGCCTGCTGCTGAGGCCGGCCGGTGTCCCGCGGCAAACTGCTACTC
>JBDSIA010000013.1:0-2986 GCA_039918175.1 Thermomonas sp. | reverse complement strand
CCGGCGTTGTTGACCAGGATGTCGGCTGGCGACCATGCAGCCAGCTGCGCCATCATTGCGTCGATCGCGGTGGGGTCGCGCACATTGGCATCGAAATATCGGGTGTCTCCATCGCCAGCGGCATCGACTTCGGCCAATGCATCGGCGATCTGTTGTGCGCTGCCCAGTCCGTTGATGGCGACTCTGGCACCGGCCGCAGCCAGCGCGGATGCAATGGCCAGGCCAATGCCGGAGGTGCTGCCGGTCACCAGCGCGGTGCGGCCCTGCAGGAATTTATCAAGCATCAAATGACTCCCGGACAGCGCATGCTGTGTTGCATCATGGGCTGCATACGCTAGCAGGCCTCGCATGTGGATGGGGCATGCGCCGGTCGCCCGAAAGGCCACCCCTCACGGAGCCGCTTCCATGTTCAGTCAACACCGGGCGACCGAGCACCGCGGCAGCGACGACCTGCTCAGCGGCGGGCTCGGCCTGGATGGGCTGCGCGCGATGGCGCCGCCTGCGTTCGCGGATGCAGAGCATCCAACCTCGAACGAACTGCGTCGCCGTGCGCTGTGGAGCAATTGGCGCGGGATCGCCGACCTGGCGCCGGGCGGTGGCTATGGCGATGTGTACGGGTCGGTGGCCAGCGTGCCGGGGCGAGAATTCACCGCATACGCGCACGTCCCAGGCGCGCGCCAGCCACATCGGGTGATGCTGCACGTGCCGGATCGTTTCGATGCCGCCAGACGTTGCGTGGTGGTGAGTGCATCCTCGGGCTCGCGCGGCATCTACGGTGCCATTGCCGTCGCCGGTGCCTGGGGCCTGCCGAAGGGCTGCGCGGTTGCTTACACGGACAAGGGCAATGGCACCGATTGTTTCGATCTCGATGCCGGGAGCGGTTTTGATGCATCTGGCAAGGTCGCGGCTGCCGGGCCGGACGCCGGACTTGCATTCACGCCATCGACGACAAGCGGGCAGGGCGTGGCGTTCAAGCACGCGCATTCGCAGGACAACCCGGAAGCCGACTGGGGCCGGCATGTAAAACAGGCTGCGGATTTTGCGCTGGCCACACTGGATGAAGCGTTGCCGGCGCAGGCGCCTTTCACCTTTGCCAATACACGCGTGATTGCGGTGGGCATCTCCAACGGTGGCGGCGCGGTGCTGCACGCGGCGGAACTGGAGGGAGAGTGGCTGGACGCCGTCGTCGCCGGTGAACCCAACGTGCTGTCCCCAGGACCGGGCGCTCGCAACCTGTACGACTACGCCACCGAAGCTGCGCTATTGATGCCCTGCGCGCTGCCACAGCTAGGCGTCCCGGCAATGCCCGGGCTGGAGGCGCAATGCGCCGCACTCGCCGCACGTGGTGTGTTGGCCGGTGCGGATTTCAATGCACGGCAAAAGGACGCGCTGGCCACGCTGCGTGCCAGCGGCTGGACCGACGCTGCAGTGCGTGCCAGTTCGATCAGTGTCGCATTCGACCTGTGGCGCGCGGTCGCGGTGTCCTACGCATCGGCCTATGGTCGTTATCCGCATGACGCACATCCGTGCGGGTATCGTTTCTCCGCGATGAGTCCTGACCTGATCCCGCGTGCCGCGACGGCGGCCGAACGCGCAACGTGGGTCAGCGATTCGGTAGGCATCGCGCCTGGCGCGGGCGTCGGCATCGTGGATCCGCGGCCATTGAGCGACTTTGGCCTGACTGGCCTGACGTGTCTGCGTGCGTTGTGGACGGGCGATGGCGTTGATGCGCAACGCGTGCGCAAAGGCATCGCCGAAACCGAGGTGGCCATCCCACGCGACGGCCTGCCGGTGGTGGTGATCCACGGCACCGACGATGGCCTGGTGCCGCAAGCATTCTCCAGTACACCCTACGTGGCAGCGGCCAAGGCCGCGGGTTGCGATGTGCGCTATTGGCAGGTGCGCAACGTGCAGCATTTCGATGCCTTCCTCGGTTTGCCGCAATACGGCGCGCTTTACTTGCCGTTGCTGGCTTACATCTACGCGGCGCTGGATCGGCTTGATGCCTACCTCGATGGCAAAGCCGCGCTGCCGGCCGATGCGCTCATTCCCACCGTCCCACGTGCCGGCAAGCCATTGACTGCAGACAACCTGGCGATGCCGCGTTGACGCGAGAAAGTCGAGCGCGCTTTCCGGCTGAACTTGCCGGCTTCACGCCTAGTTTGGCAGTCTGTGCCTGATTTCCTGCGGAGCGACCCCGTGACCAAGCGCCATTTCTCGATGCTGCGCGAATTCCACCTCGCCGACTGGTTCACCCTCGCCAATGCGTTCTGCGGCACCGGCGCGATCTTTGCGTCGATGCGTTTCCTGCAGGAGGGCGTCGTGCGCGATCTGGCGATCGGAATGGCGTTGATCCCCCTGGCCTTCGTGTTCGATGCGCTGGATGGCCGCATTGCGCGCTGGCGCAAGGTCGCCTCGACTTTGGGCCGGGAGCTGGATTCGCTGTCCGACGTGATTTCCTTCGGTGTCGCGCCTGCGGCACTCGGTTATGCCTGCGGCTTGCAGGGTGGTTGGGACTGGTTCGTACTCAGCTACTTCGTGTGTTGCGGGGTCAGCCGGTTGGCTCGCTACAACGTGACTGCCGAGCAGCTTTCAGGCGATGAGGGCAAGGTGCGCTACTTCGAGGGCACGCCAATCCCCACCAGCGTGGTCATCGTCGGCTTGCTGTTCGCCGCCGCGCATACCGGCAACATCGGCGCCAATTTGTGGTTTGGGATGGTCAAGCTGGGACCGTGGCAGCTGCATCCGCTGGTGCTGGTCTATGCGCTGTCCGGCTCGCTGATGATCAGCAAGACTCTGCATATCCCCAAGCCCTGACGACATCCGATCCATCGTGTCATGGCAGTGCGACATGGGCATTGCTAGCATGCGTGCAACAGTGGAGGACGCATGGCTAACAGTTCAGGGACAGGTTCAAACGATTTCGACGCAATCGCACGCCAGTATTGGGGCATGTGGGGCGATGCGATGCGTGGCGCGGCGCCCA
>JBDSIA010000012.1:0-5080 GCA_039918175.1 Thermomonas sp. | reverse complement strand
GGCCAAGCTCAACCTGTTCCTGCGCATCACCGGCCGCCGGGCCGATGGCTACCACACCCTGCAGACTGTGTTCCGGCTGCTGGACTGGGGCGACACGGTGAGTCTGCGGCCCCGCAACGATGGCCGGATCGCCCGGGCGGGCGAGGGCAATGCGGGCATTTTCGAGCCGGACGATTTGCTGGTTCGCGCAGCAAAAATCCTGCAAAAAGAATCTAATTGCGTACAAGGTGCAGACATCTGCATCGAAAAACGTATTCTGTTGGGTGCGGGGCTTGGCGGTGGATCGTCCGATGCGGCAACCGTGCTGGTGGCGTTGAACAAGTTGTGGGGTGTGGATTTCGAGATCGATCAATTGGCCGCGCTGGGCCTGAAACTGGGTGCGGACGTGCCGGTATTTGTGCGCGGTCACAATGCCTGGGCCGAGGGCATCGGCGAGCAATTGACCCCGGTCGCCCTGCCACCCGCCTGGTATGTGTTGGCCAGCCCCGGCGTACATGCTGCGACCGCCGGACTTTTCCAAGATCCTGATTTGACTCGGGATGCTGCACCCGCAACAATATCCGACTTCCTTTCCGGAACCGTGCTAGACAACGCGTTCGAGCCTGTGCTGCGCCGCCGTGAACCTGCCGTCGAGGCCTTGTTCATCACGCTGGCGCGCATCGGCAGGCCGCGTTTGACGGGCTCGGGCAGCGTGTGTTTCGTGGAATTCGCCGATCGCGAATCCGCTGAAACCGCGCTGGCTGCGCTGCCGGCTGACCTTGAGACTTGGCTGGCGCGTGGTGCGGGACGATCGCCGCTACTGGATGCAGTGGAAGCTATTTAATTAGGGGCGTCGCCAAGTGGTTAAGGCACCAGGTTTTGATCCTGGCATACGTAGGTTCGAATCCTTCCGCCCCTGCCAGATATTGGTACCTATGTTCGCAACAGCTTGAAGTCCTCCCGCATGGTTCGCCGTGCGGCCCCAGAACCGCCACGGTCAGAGCGCAGCGGAATGACGAACATGCAAGACGATCACAACCTGCTGGTGTTTTCGGGCAACGCCAATCGCCCGCTTGCGCTGGCGGTGTGCAAGGAACTGGGCGTGCGCCCGGGCAAGGCGCTGGTCAGCACCTTTTCCGACGGCGAAGTGCAGGTGGAGATCGAGGAAAACGTGCGCCGGCAGGAGGTCTTCGTGATCCAGCCGACCAACGCACCGACCGCCGAGAACTTCATGGAGTTGCTGGTGCTGGTGGATGCGCTCAAGCGCGCCTCGGTGGCCAATGTCACCGCGGTGGTGCCGTATTTCGGCTACGCCCGCCAGGACCGCCGCCCGCGTTCGTCGCGGGTTCCGATCACTGCAAAGGTCGCGGCGCGCATGTTCAGTGCGGTCGGAACCGACCGGGTGCTGACCGTGGACCTGCATTCCGACCAGATCCAGGGTTTCTTCGATATTCCGGTAGACAACGTGTACGCATCGCCCTTGCTGCTCGCCGACATCTGGCGTGCGCACGGCACCGACAACCTGATCGTGGTCTCGCCGGACGTCGGCGGCGTGGTGCGCGCGCGCGCAATTGCCAAGCGCCTGGACGATGCCGACCTCGCCATTATCGACAAGCGCCGGCCGCGCGCCAACGTCTCCACAGTGATGAACATCATCGGCGACGTCGAAGGCAAGACCTGCGTGCTGGTCGATGACATCGTCGATACCGCTGGTACGCTATGCGCCGCTGCTGCTGCCCTGAAGGCGCGCGGCGCGCTCAAGGTGGTTGCCTACTGCACGCATCCGGTGCTGTCGGGTGCGGCGATCGACAATGTGACCAAATCGCAGCTGGATGAGTTGGTGGTGACCGATACCATCCAGTTGTCCGACGCGGCCCGCGCCTGCGAGCGCATCCGCCAGCTCAGCGTCGCCGAGCTGTTGGCCGAAACCATCCGCCGGGTGGCGTTTGGCGAATCGGTCAGTTCGCTGTACGTCGATTGAGATAGCGAGCTGACGCAAGTTTAGCGGTGCGGCAAACGCCGGCATCGCAACCCACTCACCTGGTCGCGGGTGAGTGTATCCACCGCCGCGAGGCGGTTTCATCGCAACAAAAGTGAGTAATGAAATGTCTGATCACACCATCAAGGCCACTGGTCGCAACGTCGAGGGGAAGGGTGCGAGCCGCCGCCTGCGTCGTGCCGCGTCCATCCCGGCCATCGTCTATGGCGGCAAGTCCGCTCCGCAACCGATCCAGCTTGAGCACGAGAAGATCTGGCTGGCCAGCCAGAACGAATGGTTCTACTCGTCGATCCTGAGCCTGGACATCGAAGGCAAGACCGAGTCCGTGCTGCTGCGTGATATGCAGCGCCATCCGTTCAAGCAGATCATCCTGCACCTGGACTTCCAGCGCGTGAATGCCAAAACGGAGGTACGCATCAGCGTGCCGCTGCACTTCATCAACCAGGACGAGTCACCGGCCGGCAAGTCGTCCGACGTCGTGGTCACCCATGAGATGAACGAAGTTGAAGTGACCTGCCTGCCCAAGGATCTGCCGGAATTCCTCGAGGTCGATCTGGGCGCCCTGGAAGTGGGCACCACGATCCATCTGTCGGAAGTCAAGCTGCCCAAGGGCGTCGAGATCCCCGAGCTCAAGCTGGGCAAGGAACACGACGTCGCTGTTGCCGTTGCCCGCCGTGCCCGCGTCGAGACCGAGGAAACCGAAGAAGCTGCCGAGCCAGCCGAAGTGCCGGCGGCCAAGGTCGACACCACGGACGACGAGAAGTAATCGCACACCGGTGCGCCGGCTACGGCTGGCGCACCGCATGCATTGCTTTGCATCGTTTCGATGGCTGGATTGCGTCTCATCGTCGGGCTGGGCAATCCCGGTCCTGAACATGCCCGAACCCGGCACAACGCCGGGTTCTGGTTTGTGGATGCGCTGGCCGAACGGGTCGGCGTGCGATTCGGCCTGGAAAGCAAACTGTTTGGTGAAACCGCCAAGATCGAGATCGCCGGACAGACCCTGTGGCTGCTGAAGCCGGCAACCTTCATGAACCTGTCGGGCAAGTCGGTCACGGCAGCACTGCGCTACTGGAAGATCGAACCGGATGAGGCGTTGTTGGCGCATGACGAGTTGGATCTGCCGCCGGGATCGGCGCGACTCAAGTTTGATGGGGGCCATGGCGGCCAGAATGGGCTCCGCGACACAGCCCGACTGCTTGGACATGGCGGCTTCCATCGCCTGAGGATCGGTATCGGCCATCCCGGGCACAAGGATCGGGTGACGCCGTGGGTGCTGGGCCAGCCCGGTCGCGACGACGAAGCCATGATCCTGCGGGCCATCGATGATGCGATCGACGTCTTGCCGCTGGCGATCAAAGGCAATTTCATGGATGCGATGACCCGGCTGCACACGCCGCGTCCCGGCTGATCCATTCCGACTGGTCCATTCCGAATTTCATCGCACGGCCATGTCTCATGGCATCAGGCCGGGGCGACAAGGGAGCAATAAGCGACATGGGCATCAAATGCGGCATCGTCGGCCTGCCGAACGTCGGCAAGTCCACCCTGTTCAACGCGCTCACCAAGGCTGGCATTGCCGCGGCCAATTTTCCCTTTTGCACGATCGAGCCGAATGTCGGCGTGGTGCCGGTGCCGGATCCGCGCTTGAACGCGCTTAGCGAGATCGTTAAGCCGCAGAAGGTGATTCCGACTGCGGTCGAGTTCGTCGACATCGCCGGCCTGGTCGCTGGAGCGGCCAGCGGCGAAGGGCTGGGCAACAAGTTCCTGGCCCATATCCGCGAGGTCGATGCGATCACCCACGTGGTGCGCTGCTTCGACAACGACGACGTCATCCACGTCAACAACAAGGTCGATCCGTTGGCCGATATCGACACCATCGACACCGAACTGGCGCTGGCCGACCTGGATTCGGTGGACAAGGCGCTGAACAAGGCCGAGCGTTCCGCCAAGACCGGCGACAAGGACGCGAAGGCCCGCGCCGAAGTGCTTGGACGCATCAGTGCCGGCCTGAACGAGGGCAAGGCGGCTCGCTCGCTCGGTCTGTCCGAGGATGACGTCGTCGCCGTGCGTGACTTGTTCCTGCTCACGCTGAAGCCGGTGATGTATGTCGCGAACGTGCTCGAGGACGGGTTCGAGGGCAATGTGCATCTCGACGCAGTACGCGCGCGCGCAGCTAGCGAGGGCGCCGAGGTGGTGCCGGTCTCGGCAGCGATCGAGGAAGAGCTGAGCCAGCTCGAAGATGCCGACCGCGACGAGTTTCTGAAGGACTTGGGCTTGGACGAGCCGGGCCTGAACCGGGTGATCCGCGCCGCCTACAAGCTGCTCGGGCTGCAGACGTATTTCACCGCCGGGGTGAAGGAAGTCCGTGCATGGACGGTCAAGGGTGGCAGCACCGCGCCACAGGCCGCGGGCGTCATTCACACTGATTTCGAGAAGGGCTTCATTCGCGCCGAGACGATTGGCTACGACGATTTCCTGAAGTACCGCGGCGAATCCGGCGCGCGCGATGCTGGTCGCCTGCGGCTCGAGGGCAAGGAGTATCGGGTGCAAGAGGGCGACGTGCTGCATTTCCGCTTCAACGTCTGATTGCACCTGCTGCGCTCATGCATGCGGGCGCGCGGCAGTGCTCGCCGCCTCATGGACCAAAGTCCACTTCGACGACTGCGCGCTTCGCGCATCCCGCCTGCATTTCGCTCGCGACGGTGCAATCCCCTGGAATTGGGAATGACGGCCGTTGACAGCAAGCGCAGCCGGCCCCAAAATTGCGGGCTCTTTGGGGTTCCTTCGGTTTCCCATCGAAACAATCCGGAGGGATACCCAAGCGGCCAACGGGGGCAGACTGTAAATCTGCTGGCTTACGCCTTCGGTGGTTCGAATCCACCTCCCTCCACCAGTTGAACGTTCCATCCCGTTTCCAAAGATTCAAACGTTTCATCCGGCGGTCTTACCAGCCATCGGCGCACCACTGGCAGGGCCTCCCGGCGCGGGAGTAGTTCAATGGTAGAACCTCAGTTTTCCAAACTGATTACGAGGGTTCGATTCCCTTCTCCCGCTCCATCATTACAACTGCAACGCCTGGCCCGTCAGACAATCTGCTCA
>JBDSIA010000011.1:0-2198 GCA_039918175.1 Thermomonas sp. | reverse complement strand
ACCGTGCTGGCGCCACTCAATGGCATCGGCGACCGGATCGGCTGCACCTACGACAAGGCCAGCGGCGACGTCACTGCCCCACCCGGCTTCAAGCAGGCTTTCGACCAGTACGTGGAAGGCGGCTGGACTGGGTTGACCAATGCACCGGAACATGGTGGCCAGGGCATGCCCAGCGTCCTTGGCGGTGTCCTGACCGAACTGGTCGATGCCGCCAACCTGGCTTGGGGCAATTTCCCGATGCTTTCGCACGGCGCGGTGGTGGCGCTGGAGGAGTACGGCGAGGACTGGCAGAAGGAGGTGTTCCTGAAACCACTGGTAGCCGGCACCTGGACCGGCACCATGTGCCTGACCGAACCGCATTGTGGCACCGACCTGGGCCTGCTCAAGACGCGCGCCGAGCCAGTCGCCGATGGTGTCTATTCGGTCACCGGCACCAAGATCTTCATTACCGCCGGCGAACACGACCTGGTGCCGAACATCGTCCATCTGGTGCTGGCCAAGTTACCGGGTGCGCCAGCCGGCGCCAAGGGCATATCGCTGTTGGTGGTGCCGAAGTTCAAGGTCGCCCGCGACGGCACCGTCGGCGAACGCAACGCGCTGCGCTGCGGTGCCATCGAACACAAGATGGGCATTCATGGTTCTGCCACCTGCGTGATGAACTTCGATGGAGCGGATGGCTATCTGGTCGGTGAGCCGCACAAGGGTCTGCAGGCGATGTTCGTGATGATGAACTCGGCCCGCCTTGGCGTTGGCGTGCAGGGCCTGGGATTGTCCGAACGCGCCTATCAGAACGCGTTGCACTATTCGCGCGAGCGTCTGCAGTCGCGTGCCTTGCCCGGCCCGGAATTTCCCGACAAGCCAGCCGATCCGATCATCGTGCAGCCGGACGTACGCCGCATGCTGCTGGCCCAGAAGGCGCTGATCGAAGGCGGACGCCTGCTCAGCCTGCATGCCTATTCGCAACTCGACATCGCCGCACGCGCGCAGGAGCCGGCCGAGCGCGAGCGGGCAAACACCCTGCTCGGCTTCCTGACCCCGATCTCCAAGGGTTGCCTGACCGAATGGAGCATCGAGAACACCTACAACGCGCTGCAATGTTTCGGCGGCCACGGCTACATCGCCGAACACGGCATCGAACAGCTCGCGCGCGATGCACGTATCACGACCCTCTATGAAGGCACCACCGGCATCCAGTCGCTGGACCTGATCGGCCGCAAGACCGCGGCCACCCAAGGCGCAGGCCTGAAATTGTTCGTTGCGGAAGTCGAGGCATTCGCCACACGGCAGGAAGACGATCCCGCACTGCAGGAGTTCATCGCACCGCTGCGCGCCAAGTGCGCCGAATGGCGCAAGCTGACCCTCGATATCCTGCAACGGGCGGCGACCAATCCCGAAGAACTCGGTGCCGCCAGTACCGACTACATGTTCTATTCCGGCTACGTGGTGCTGGCCTACTGGTGGGCACGCAGTGTCGCCGCTGCCAATGCCTCGGATCGCTCGCGGCCATTCAAGGACGCCAAGCGTGAAACCGCCCGCTTCTATTTCGCCCGCATGCTGCCGCGCACGCTTGTGCACAAGGCGGCGATCGAGGCCGGCGCGGCATCGCTGATGACCCTGGATTCCGCGGGTTTTGGCGACTGAGGGAGGGCTGCCCGGTTCCAAAACGTCATCAAAGAGGTATAAGCTCGATCCTCGATGGAGACTGACAGAGCGACAATTCGCCCGGTCATTGCCGGCACCCGAACCGCAGCAACCGACGCGGACGGGATGCTACCTGCCATCCATAGCCTTGACCCCGGCAGTTCAATTGCCAACTTCCCGGCCCTGCGACTGCTCGGCTTGGACGCGCATGGCCGCGCATTGAACTGGATGAGCTGGCAGGCCGCGACCTGCCTGTATGCCCGCGGTGCGGTGGCTTGGACGCTCGGCGACCCTTGCCTTGAGATCCACGGCGGCATCAACCGCGCCAGCGGGATCCGCAGCATGATGCAACTGCATCCGATCATCGCTGCCCGCGGACACGCACGCCCGCAGGCCATGGATCCCACCCCGGCGCTGACCAACCAGGCACTGTTCGCCCGCGACCAGTCGTTATGCCTGTACTGCGGCCGCGAGTTCCAGCGTTCCGCGCTGACCCGCGACCATGTGCAGCCGGTCTCCAAGGGCGGTCGCGACCTCTGGGAAAACGTAGTTTCAGC
>JBDSIA010000010.1:0-1567 GCA_039918175.1 Thermomonas sp. | reverse complement strand
AGATGAAGGCCTTGTTCGCGGCGTAATTCGCGCTCCATCGCAGCATCCAAACGGCCCGCGCAAGCGGGCCGTTTGCGTTGTGCGCTAGGCTTCCGGATCACCACTGCGATCACGACATGGAGTAGCCTGATGGATGCCAGCCTGCGCATGGCCCTGCTGATCGATGCCGACAACGCGCCGGCGGGAAAGATCGATGTGATCCTGGCCGAACTTGCGCGCCATGGTGTGGCCAACGTGCGCCGTGCTTACGGCAACTGGAAGAGTGCACATTTGCAGAAGTGGGAGCAGATGTTGCATCCGCATGCCATCCAGCCGGTGCAGCAGTTCGCCTACAGCACCGGCAAGAATGCATCGGATATGGCGATCGTGGTCGATGCGATGGACCTGCTGCACAGTGGTCGCTTCGATGCTTTCGCGATCGTATCCAGTGATGCCGATTTCACCCCGCTGGTGATGCGCCTGCGCAGCCAGAACATGCGCGTATTCGGCTTCGGCGCGAAGCAGACGCCGCCGCCTTTCATCAACGCCTGTTCGACCTTCCTCTATCTCGACGACCTGGGCGACGCCAGCAGTGGCAATACGGCGGCACCGGCTTTCAGATCCAAGCCCAAGACCAGCGCCGAGTTGCGCCAGGACACCGCGCTGGTCAACCTGCTGCTTGGTGCGGTGGATTCCGCCGACGGCGATGAAGGCTGGGCGCACTTGGGCCCGGTCGGTCATTACATCGCCAATCGCGCCTCGTTCGACCCCCGGAACTATGGTTATCCGAACTTGAGCAGCCTGATTGAAGCGATCGACCTGTTCGAAGTGCGCCGCGACAACAAGCTGGTCTATGTGCGAACAAAGCCCAAGTCGCAGTTCGTTCCGAAACCCGGGGCGCAGCCCACGCGCAAGCCTGCGCCGACCGCCAAGCCCAGCCCGGTAAAGCCGGCTCAGTAAAGTTCCGCCGGGTCCACGTCCAGCGACCAGCGCAGCTTGCGCGCATCCGGCGCGGCGTAGAGTTGCGGTATCAACACATCCAGCGCGGCATGCAGCTGCCGGCGTTGCGGCGCGGCCAGCAACAGTTGCATGCGCTGGTAGCCGGCACGGCGCGGCATCGGTGCCGGCAACGGTCCTGACAGTTGGATGCCGGCATCGACCAGCGAGTGTTTCGCAAATTGAAGCAAGCGCAGCGGCGGGTCGACGTGCCTGGCTTCAGCGCGCAGCAGGGCGAGGTGCGCGAACGGCGGGAAGCCGGCCGCTTCGCGCTGTTCAAGTTCGGCATCGGCAAAGGCGTGGTAGCCACCCTGGATCAGCACCTGCAGCAACGTGTGCTCGGGATGATGGGTCTGGATCAGCACGGTGCCGGGTTTGTCCGCGCGGCCGGCGCGACCGGCGACCTGGATCAGGAGCTGTGCGAGCTTCTCGGCGCTGCGGAAATCGGCCGAAAAAAGTCCCTCGTCGACGCCGACCACGACGACCAACGTGAGGTTGGGAAGGTCGTGGCCCTTGGCCAGCATCTGGGTTCCGACGAGGATGCCCGGTTGATTGCCAAGGGTGTCGAAATGAGCTTGCAGGGCATCGCGCT
>JBDSIA010000009.1:0-8911 GCA_039918175.1 Thermomonas sp. | reverse complement strand
ATGTTCATCATCATCGGCGTCTGGGGCGGTCCGCGCCGCGTGTATGCCTCGGTGAAATTCTTCCTGTACACCTTCCTCGGCTCGGTGTTCATGCTGGTCGGGCTGATCTACCTGTACCTGAAGAGCGGCAGCTGGCAGCTGGCCGACATGGCCGCGCAGCCGTTGAGCATGGGTGAGCAGACCTGGTTGTTCTTTGCGTTCCTGGTCGCGTTCGCGGTCAAGGTGCCGATGTTCCCGGTCCACACCTGGTTGCCGGATGCGCATGTCGAGGCGCCGACCGGTGGTTCGGTGATCCTGGCCGCGATCATGTTGAAGATCGGCGGATACGGGTTCCTGCGTTTCGTGCTGCCGATCGTGCCTGATGCCGGCCATCACTACGCCTGGCTGGTGATCGCGCTGAGCCTGATCGCCGTGGTCTACGTGGGCATGGTTGCGCTGGTGCAGGAGGACATGAAGAAACTGATCGCGTACTCCTCGGTCGCGCACATGGGCTTCGTCACCCTCGGCACGTTCATTGCATTCGGTCTGGTGCGCGATGCGAACATGCAGGACGCCGCGCGGCTGGGTTTGCAGGGCGCGATGGTGCAGATGATCTCGCACGGCTTCATTTCAGGCGCGATGTTCTCCTGCGTCGGCGTGCTGTACGACCGCATGCACACCCGCATGATCCGCGACTACGGCGGCGTGGCCAACGTGATGCCGTGGTTCGCGATGTTCTGGGTGCTGTTCGCGATGGCCAACTCGGGCCTGCCCGGCACCAGTGGCTTCGTTGGCGAATTCATGGTGATCCTGGCCAGCTTCCAGGCGCATCCGCTGATCGCGTTCGCGGCCACGTTCACCCTGATCATCGGCGCCGGGTACAGCCTATGGCTGACCAAGCGGGTGATCTGGGGCGATGTCGGCAATGCCCACGTCGCTGCGCTGGAGGACATCAACATGCGCGAATGGATCGTGCTCGGCGTGTTCGCCGTTGGCGTGATCGCGCTGGGTGTGTATCCAAAGCCGCTGACCGACTTGATGGAGCCGTCCATCGCGCAACTGGCGAGCCAGCTCGCCGCGACCAAGCTCTGAGGTGGACCCGCTTCTATGGATATGCCGATGATCCAGAACATGCCCACCGTTGCCGAACTGATGCCGCTGCTGCCGGAGCTGGTGCTGGTTGGTGCCGCGTTCGCGCTGCTGATGCTCGACCTGTTCCTGAGCGAGAAGCAGCGCGTGGCCACCCATGTGTTGGCAGTTGCCAGCCTTGTTGTGGTCGCGTTGATGATCATCATGAATGTGGGCGGGCAGGGCACGGTGCTGTCAGGCATGTTCATCCGCGATGGGATGGCCGACGTGCTCAAGATCGGCGCCTGTCTGGTGTCCGCGATGGCGCTGGTCTATGCGTGGCCGTTCCTGCGCGAACGCGGCCTGTACAAGGGCGAGGTGCCGGTGCTGGTGATGTTCGCAGTGTCCGGCATGATGCTGTTGATTTCCGCTGGCAGCCTGGTGATGGTCTACCTGGGCCTGGAAATGCTTGCGCTGTGTTCCTACGCGTTGGTCGCAATAGATCGCGACAGTCCGCTGGCCTCGGAAGCGGCGATGAAGTACTTCGTGCTGGGCGCGCTGGCCTCCGGCATGTTGCTGTATGGCATGTCGCTGGTGTACGGCGCCACAGGCAGCATTGACCTGGCAACGATCAGTGCCAGTGCTGGCAGCGTGGCGCATCCGACGATGTTGCTGGCGGGCGTGGCCTTCATGGTTGCCGGTATCGCTTTCAAGTTCGGTGCGGCGCCTTTTCATATGTGGCTGCCGGATGTCTATCAGGGCGCGCCGACGCCGATCACCCTGTTCATTGGATCTGCGCCCAAGCTGGCCGCGTTCGCGATGGCCATCCGCCTGCTGGATTTCGGTGCGGGTGCGCTCGGTGACCATTGGCAGCCAATGCTGGCGGGACTTGCGGCACTGTCGTTGATCATCGGCAATCTGATCGCGCTGGTCCAGACCAACCTCAAGCGCATGTTGGCGTATTCCACCGTCTCGCACGTGGGTTTCCTGTTCATGGGCATGGCCGGGGGTGGCGCCGATGGCAATGCGGCGGCAATGTTTTATGCGCTGAGCTACGCGATCATGGCGGCCGCGGCGTTCGGCGCGATCGTGGTGCTATCGCGACGCCTGCCTTCAGGAAGCTTGGTCGAGGCCGACCGCATCGACGACTTCAAGGGTTTGAATGCACGCGATCCTTGGAGTGCAGGCCTGGTGCTTTGCGTGATGGCATCGCTGGCCGGGGTGCCACCGTTCCTTGGCTTCTGGGCGAAACTCGTCGTGTTGCGCGCGGCCCTGCAGGGCAACCTGCTTTGGCTCGCCATCATCGGCATCGTGTCCGCGGTGATCGGGGCGTTTTACTATCTGCGCGTGATCAAGGTGATGTATTTCGACGAACCCTCGGGCGAGCCGCTACAACCACGTGATGACTTCCCGGTGCAGGTTGTCTTCGGGGTCAATGCCCTGTTTTTACTGGTGTTCGGCCTGTTCTGGAATCCACTCATGGCGTGGTGCCAGCAGGCATTTGCCTGAAGCCTTGACGACGTGCAAGCCCTGAACAGGGCTTGCAAAAAAATGTAGTGCGCCGCATAATTCCGCTTCTGCTGCGGGGTGGAGCAGTCTGGCAGCTCGTCGGGCTCATAACCCGAAGGTCGCAGGTTCAAATCCTGCCCCCGCTACCAGTCCACCGGACTGGCGAAAAGGCTCCTCGGAGTCTTTTTTGTTTTAATCGATCAAGTCTTTACAGACCGGTCGTGATTGAGCGCAGTACGGGCTTTGCAGGCGCGCCGATGAGGGCGCATCCGCACCGGAATCCAGCGGTATCGGACCAGGGCCCAATGGGCCCTTTTTCGTTTCCACGAACACGTTGCATCCATTGGAATTTGCTGCAGGCGATGACGGACAAGGCTGAGGACATTGCGCGACTGCTGGCCCCGACGGTGACGTCGCTGGGTCTGGAGTTGCTTGGCATCGAATATCTGCCGGCACCGGGTGGCGCACTGGTGCGCCTGTTTATCGACATGCCGCAGGCTGAGGATTCAGGCGTTGAAATCGAACAGCGCAGCGTCGGCATCGAGGATTGCGAATCAGTCAGCCGCGAGGTCTCCGCGCAGCTCGATGTCGAGGATCCGATCACCGGCAACTACACGCTGGAAGTGTCTTCACCCGGGATCGACCGCCCATTGTTTGGCGCCGCGCAGTTCGCACGCTTCATCGGCGACTCGGCAAAGGTCACCTTGAAGTTGCCGCAGGACGGACGTCGGCGCCTACAAGGCGCGATCCTTCGGGTAGAGGGCGAGACCATCGTGTTTGGCGTGGACAACGCGGAGTTCGTGGTGGATGCAGAAAACATCGACAAGGCGCGACTGATACCGGATTGGATCGCCCTCGGACTGGCGCCGGCCGTGGACAAAACCGGGCGCGACGCGCGGCCGGGCAAGCAGAAAAAGGCGGCTGGCCGCAAGCCGGGTGCCAAGCCACCGACAAATAAGTCATCAACCAACCAGGCGGCCGATGTGCCGTCCGATGCGGAGTAAGCAGGAATGAGCAAGGAACTGTTGCTGGTCGTGGATGCGGTCGCGGCCGAGAAGGGCGTCCCGGAATCGGTGATCCTGGAAGCCATTGAAGCGGCGCTGGCATCGGCGGCGAAGAAGCGCTATGCCGAGCAGGACGTGCTGGTGCGCGTGGCGATCGACTCCAAGGATGGCAGCTACGAGACCTACCGTCGCTGGGAAGTGGTCGCCGACGACGTGGTGATGGAATCACCGGACCGCCAGTTGCGCCTGATGGATGCGATCGATGAAAGCGATGACGCCGAAGTCGGCGACTACATCGAAGAGCAGATCGAGAACCCCGACTTTGGTCGCATCGCCGCGCAGGCGGCCAAGCAGGTGATCGTGCAGCGCGTGCGCGAAGCCGAACGCGCACAGGTCGTGGACGCGTGGAAGGACCGCGTCGGTGAGCTGGTCACAGGTGTGGTCAAGCGCGTGGAGCGCGGCAACATCTACGTCGACCTGGGCGGAAATGCGGAAGCAATCATCGCCAAGGACAAGGGCATTCCGCGTGATGTGCTGCGCACCGGGGACCGCGTGCGCGGCTACCTGTTCGACGTGCGTTCCGAGCCGCGTGGCCCGCAGCTGTTCATCAGCCGCGCCGCGCCGGAATTCATGATGGAACTGTTCAAGCTGGAAGTGCCGGAAGTCGGCCAGGGCCTGGTCTCGATCATGGCCTGCGCACGCGATCCCGGTGACCGCGCCAAGATCGCGGTGCTCGCCCACGACAACCGCACCGATCCGATCGGCGCCTGCATCGGCATGCGCGGTTCGCGCGTGCAGGCGGTGACCAACGAGCTCAACGGCGAGCGTGTGGACATCGTGTTGTGGAGCGACAACTCCGCGCAGTTCGTGATCAATGCGATGGCGCCGGCCGAAGTGCAGTCGATCATTGTCGATGAAGACAAGCACTCGATGGACCTTGCGGTTGCCGAGGACAAGTTGGCGCAGGCGATTGGTCGCGGCGGCCAGAACGTGCGCCTCGCCAGCCGCCTGTCCGGCTGGCAACTCAACGTGATGACCGCCGACCAGGTCCAGGCCAAGTCGGAGGCCGAGCAGGTCGCCGCACGCCAGCTGTTCATGGACAAGATGGAAGTCGACGAGGAAATTGCCGGAATCCTGGTGGCAGAGGGCTTCAGCACGGTCGAGGAAATCGCCTACGTCCCGGTCGGCGAGCTGCTCGCGGTCGAAGGCTTCGACGAGGACATCGTCGAGGAACTGCGCTCGCGTGCCCGCGATGCGCTGCTCAACGATGCGCTTGCGGTCGAGGAAGGCCTGGAAGACCAGCAACCGGCCGAAGATCTTCTCTCTCTGGAAGGCATGGACGAGGCCACCGCGTATGCGCTTGCCGAACGTGGCATCCGCACCCGCGAGGATCTCGCCGAGATGGCGACCGACGAAATCGCCGATATCGAGGAGGTTGGCGAGGAACGCGCCGCCGTCTTGATCATGGAAGCGCGCAAGCACTGGTTCGAATGAGTCATCGCATGGCAGGCCGTTCCTCCGGCCTGCACGAGCGCCGCAAGGTGTTAACACGATAAACTCGCCCACCCCGCCCGGGACCTGTCCCTGGCAATGCACCGGAATCCGAATGTCGCAGCAAACCACCATCCGCAAGCTCGCCGAACTGGTCAATACGCCGGTCGAGAAACTGCTGGAGCAGCTGGCCGAGGCCGGCATGAGCTTCAACGGACCCGACCAGGTGGTCACCAGCATGGAGAAAGTGAAGCTGCTGGGCTTCCTCAAGCGCTCGCATGGCAAGGCAGACCAGTCCGCGGACGACATCGTCACGCCGAGCAAGATCACCTTGAGCCGCAGCCGCAAGCAGGAAATCACCGTCGGCGGCAGCGGCAAGGCCGGCCGTGGCGGTGGCAACACGATTGATGTGGTGGTGCGCAAGAAAATCACCCTCAAGCCGGGTGCCGAACTCGCGCGGCCGACCAAATCAGGTGATGAGCCCGATGCCGAACGCGCCGAGATTCTGCGCAAGCTGGAAGAATCCCGCCTGCGCAATCTCACCGAGCAGCAGCGCCTTGCCGAAACCGACAAGCGCCGCGACCAGGAACTCACCGACCAGCGGCGCAAGGCCGAGGATGAAGCCGAACGCCTGCGCATGGAAACCGCCGCAGCTGCTGAAGTCGCGGTCGCCGAAGAAGCCACCAAGCCGAAGCCAGGACACCATGGCCATGCCAAGCCAGCCCCGGCGCCCTCGCGCGAACCTGAAAAGGGCGCGGCACACAAGCCCAAGCCGCATCGCGGCTCGCATGCGATGGTTGCTGGTGTCGAGGACGACGACAGCGCGCAACGCTTTGCCGGCCAGTTGCACCTGTCGGCCTCCGAGCGTGCGCGTCGTGGCGCCTCCTCGCGCGGCAAGCCGAAACAGCGCCAGCGCGGGCAGGATCAGTCGCGCACCGGCACCGGCTTCACCAAGCCGACCGCGCCGATCATCCGTGAAGTCGCCATCGGTGATGCGATCACCGTCTCCGACCTCGCGCAGAAGCTCGCGCTGAAGGGCGGCGACGTGGTCAAGGCGCTGTTCAAGATGGGCGTGATGGCGACGATTACTCAATCCATCGACCATGACACCGCGGTACTGATCACCGAGGAACTTGGCCACACCGCCGTGCATGCGGACGCCGGGGATGCCGAGAGCGAACTGCTGGCTCACGTGGAAGACGTTCAGGGCGAGCAAAAACCGCGTCCGCCGGTGGTGACCATCATGGGCCACGTCGATCACGGCAAGACCTCGTTGCTGGATTACATCCGCACCACCAAGGTCGCCTCGGGCGAAGCCGGTGGCATCACCCAGCACATCGGCGCATACCACGTCGAAACTGCCAAGGGCGTGATCAGTTTCCTCGACACTCCGGGCCATGCCGCGTTCACCCAGATGCGCCAGCGTGGTGCCAGGCTGACCGACATCGTGATCCTGGTGGTGGCTGCAGATGATGGCGTGATGCCGCAGACGATTGAAGCCGTGCAGCACGCCAAGGCGGCCAAGGTGCCGCTGATCGTGGCGATCAACAAGATCGATAAATCAGATGCAGATCCGGCGCGGGTCAAGAATGAACTGCTTGCGCACGATGTCGTGTCCGAAGACTTCGGCGGCGACACCCAGATGGTCGAGTTGTCGGCCAAGACCGGCTTGGGCGTGGATGACCTGCTGGACGCAATCAGCCTGCAGTCCGAAGTGCTCGACCTGAAGGCTGTGTTCGACGGCCGCGCCAGCGGCGTGGTCATCGAATCCTCACTGGACAAGGGGCGAGGCCCGGTTGCCACGGTACTGGTCCAGCAGGGCATGCTGGCCAAGGGCGACTATCTGGTCTGCGGCATCCAGTACGGCCGCGTGCGCGCCTTGTTCGACGAGAACGGCGCGCAAGTTGCGCAAGCCGGCCCGTCGATCCCGGTACAGATTCTCGGCCTGTCCGGCGTGCCTGAAGCAGGCGACGACTTCGTCGTCGTCGCCGACGAGCGTCTGGCCAAGGACGTGGCCCAGCAGCGCGATGCCAAGCGCCGCGAAACGCGCCTGGTCGCCGCTGCCGGCAACCGCATGGAAGACATCATGGCGCAGATGGGCGAGGGCGCTGCGCAGCAGACCCTCAACCTGGTGGTCAAGGCGGATGTGCATGGCTCGATGCAGGCGTTGCGCGAGGCGCTGATCGGCCTGTCCAACGACCAGATCAGGATCAATGTGATTGGTTCGGGTGTCGGCGGCATCACCGAGTCCGATGCGCAACTGGCGGCGACCTCGAAGGCGACCGTGATCGGCTTCAACGTACGCGCCGATGCGTCGGCACGCAGGGTGATTGAAGGCAATGGCGTCGACCTGCGTTATTTCTCGATCATCTACGACGTCATCGACCAGGTGAAGCAGATCGCGTCTGGCGTGCTAGGCATGGAAATCCGCGAGGAAATCATCGGTACCGCCGAGGTTCGCGACGTGTTCCGTAGCTCCAAGTTCGGCGCGGTCGCCGGCTGCATGGTGGTCGAGGGCGTGGTCAAGCGGACCAAGCCGATCCGCGTGCTGCGCGACAGCGTGGTGGTGTTCGAGGGTGAGCTGGAATCGCTGCGCCGCTTCAAGGAAAACGTGGACGAGGTTCGCGTGAATACCGAGTGCGGCATCGGCGTGAAGGCCTACAACGACGTCAAGCCGGGCGACCAGATCGAATGCTTCGAGCGCATCGAGGTGCAGCGCACGCTCTGAGCGTGGGTGCATCCGACATGGCACAGAAATCATTTCATCGCACCGACCGCGTGTCGGCTCAACTGCGACGTGAGCTCGGCACCCTGGTGCACGAGGCCGTACGCGAGCACGGCTTGTGCTCCACTAGCGTCTCAGACGTCGAGATCGCCCGCGACCTCGCGCACGCCAAAGTCTTCGTAACCGTGCTGGATGCGGACCGTGCCGATGAGACCCTCAAGGCACTGAAGGCATTGGCCCCGGAGATTCGCTACAAACTGGCGCACTCGGTAAAGATGCGCCACGTGCCCGAGCTGCATTTCCACTACGACGAGTCGGTGGATCGCGGTGAGCGCATCGATAACCTGCTGCGCGACCTGCGCACCAGTGACGATTCCGAATAACCCACCCACACCTCCGCCGCGCGCAAAGCGCGAGCGCACGGTGTTCCGCCAGCTTGACGGCATTCTGCTGCTCGACAAGCCTCAGGGGCTGTCGTCCAACCAGGCGTTGCAGCGCGTGCGGCACCTGTTTCGCGCCGACAAGGGCGGGCATACCGGCAGCCTCGATCCGCTGGCCACCGGCCTGCTGCCGGTGTGTTTCGGTGAGGCGACCAAGATTGCGGGCGGCCTGCTTGGTGCACGCAAGGCCTACGAAACCGTGGCGCGACTGGGCATCACCACCGATACTGAAGATGCCGAAGGCCAGCCGCTGCGCGAGCGTCCGGTACCCGCATTGAGCATCGCCACGATCGACGCCGCGCTGCGGCAGCTGACCGGGACGATCTCGCAACGGCCACCGATTTATTCGGCGCTCAAGCGCGGCGGCGAACCGATGTATTTGAAGGCACGCCGTGGCGAACTGATCGAGATGCAACCGCGCCAGGTCGAGGTACACGGTTTCGATCTGCTCAATGCTGCCGACCTGCTGGATGGCGATGAGCCTTTTTTAAGGTTGCACGTCGAATGCGGCTCCGGCACCTATGTGCGGAGCCTGGTCCGCGATCTCGGTGAACTGCTCGGTTGCGGCGCGCACGTGGCCGAACTTCGCAGGCTATGGGTTGACCCGTTCCGCGAGCCCCGTATGTGGACCCTGCAAGGTTTGGAAGAGCTTTTGGCGCAGGCCGGCGAGCGCGTACTCGAAGCCTGCCTATTGC
>JBDSIA010000008.1:0-4830 GCA_039918175.1 Thermomonas sp. | reverse complement strand
GGCAATGCGCATGGAACCTGCACGGGATGCCGCATCGGTGGCAGGATAGGCGGCCTCCAGCCTGCACGAATCTTGCCGGGGTCCTGGCCAGGCTGACCCAAGGAAGCTCAATGTTCAAACCGGTTCCAGTCGCCATCGGCTTGCGCTACGTGCGCGCCAAACGCCGAAACGGCTTCATCTCCTTCATTTCGCTCGCTTCGATCCTCGGCATCGCGCTGGGGGTGATCGCGTTGATCACCACGCTGGCGGTGATGGGCGGCTTCCAGCGCGAGATCCGCGACCGCATGCTGCAGATGGCCGCTCACGCCACGGTGAGCGGTTACGGCGAGCCGCTGATGGATTGGCAACACGCAGTCAAAGTGGCGATGGCCGACCCGCGTGTCGCCGGCGCCGCGCCGTACATCGAGAAGGAAGCACTGATTTCCGGCGCCAACAACCAGCCAGCGATGATCCGCGGGGTGGTGCCGGTCGAAGAGGACAAGGTCTCGGTGCTGGGCAAGAAGATGGTGCAGGGCAAGTTGTCGGAGTTGCGGTCGGGCAGCTTCAATATCGTCCTCGGGCGCGAACTCGCGGTATGGCTGGGCGTGAGTACCGGTGACGACGTGATCGTCACGTTGGCCGATTTCCGCAGCACACCACTGGGTGGCGTGCAGACCATGAAACGCTTCAAGGTCAGTGGCGTGTTCGAAGCCGGCTACAACGAATACGACAAAGGCCTTGCAGTGGTGAACATGCAGGACCTGCAACGTGTACTGCGGATGGGCGAGGGCGTGACCGGGGTGCGCCTGAAGATGCACGACATGGATCTGGCATTCGAGGTCGCGGGTAATCTCTCCAGCAAGTTGCAGGGTCCGTACCGGGTCAGTGATTGGTCCCAGGACAATGCCAACTTGTTTCGCGCGTTGAAAATGGAAAAAACCGTCATGGCGATCCTGCTGTCGCTGATCATTGCCATGGGCGCGTTCAACCTGGTGTCCTCGCAGGTAATGCTGGTCACCGACAAGCAGGCCGACATCGCCATCCTGCGCACGCTGGGTCTGACCCCGCGTCAGGTGATGCAGGTCTTCATGGTGCAGGGCAGCCTGATCGGCATTATCGGGACGGTGCTCGGGGTGATTGGCGGGATCGTGCTTACCTTGAACCTGGGCAGCATCCTGAAAGGCATAGAGAATGTGTTCGGTGTGCAGTTATTGCCGGAGGATGTCTACTACATCACCGGCCTGCCGACCGACCTGCAGGCCAGCGACGTGGTCACCATTGCCTGCGTGGCGCTGGCGATGGCCTTCATCGCGACCTTGTACCCGGCCTGGCGTGCGGCGCGCACCGCGCCGGCGGAGGCGCTGCGTTATGAGTGAGCTATCGCCAAGTGTCGTCCCCGATGGGGAGGTGGTCCGCGCCGAAGGCCTGGGCAAGACTTATTCGGAAGGCAACCTGCACACCAAGGTGTTCGATGGGCTGGACATCGCAGTGCAGGCGGGCGAAACCGTCGCGATCCTGGGCGCATCCGGGGCCGGCAAGAGTACGCTGCTGCACCTGCTGGGCGGGCTGGATGTACCCAGTGCCGGCGAGGTGTATGTGGCCGGCAACAAGATGAGTGCGTTGTCCGATGCCGAACGTGGGCGCCTGCGCAACCGCGCGCTGGGCTTCGTCTACCAGTTCCATCACCTGCTACCGGAATTCACTGCGCTGGAAAACGTGATGATGCCGGTGCTGCTGGCGGGGCGCGCGACTGCCGAAGCCGGCAAGCGCGCGCAGGACCTGCTGGAATCGGTCGGCCTGGGTCATCGACTGCAGCACAAGCCCGGTGAACTTTCCGGTGGCGAACGCCAGCGCGCGGCGGTGGCACGCGCACTGGTCAACAACCCGGCCTGCGTGCTCGGCGACGAACCGACCGGAAACCTCGACGAAAAAACCGCGGCCGTTGTGTTCGCGCAGATGCTCGAGCTCAACCGCGCGCAACGCACCAGCCTGGTGTTGGTGACCCATGACCGGCGACTGGCACGCCGATTGGACCGCGTGCTGGAATTGCACGAAGGCAAGCTGCGTGAACTGGCCTCGCACGAGGTCTAGCGAGGCATCGGAGCGATCCGCATTAGGAGCGAGGCACGCAATCAGGGTTTCCTGACCCCAAGATCCTGTCTGCGCTGATCGTCGGCACGCCGGGTTGTCGCCACGCTGCGACATGGCCATTGCACTGCCTTCAAGCTTCCTGCCATCGAGCCGCGTGCATCCGGCCTTGTCCGGATTTCGCCGATGGATCTCATCGCGTAGCAGGCCGGACATGCCGCTGTTCGGGCCGGGCTGCGCTGTGACCCTGTTGGCGGGTTGCACCGGGTGCTTGTTGATGCCCAGCCTGCTGCCGTGGCCTGTTTCTACCGGCCTGATGCTGATTGGTATGTGGTTGGCATGGCGTGGCGGACGCTTGCGCTTGCTTGGCATGTTGCTGGGTGGTTTCGGCTTCACCGGCCTGCATGCTGCGCACGCGCTGGAACTGCAATTGCCGTGGGCACTTGAGAACAAAGTACTCACCGTCAGCGGTCGCATCGACGACCTGCCTGTGCACGAATCGCGACGTACCCGTTTCGAATTCATCGTCGACGATGACCCCGCAACACCAGATGCATTACGCACGAAACGTGTACGCGTGGGTTGGTTCGATGACGACCTGCAAGCGCGCGAAGTGCTTCGGGCCGGCAGCCGCTGGCGCCTGCCATTGCGCTTGCGGGCACCGCACGGGCTGCGCAATCCCGGCGGCGGCGATGCTGAGAAGCAAGCGCTCGCATCGCGGATTTCGGCCACCGGATATGTGCTGGAACCTTCACTGGCCGAATCACTGTCGCCAGCCACCGGCATTGCAGGGTGGCGGGAGCAGGGCAGTGCACGCATTGCACGAGCGGTGCCTTCGTCCACCTCGCGCTTCGTGCGCGCGCTGGCGCTGGGCGACACCCGCGCGCTTGATGACGATGACTGGGCCAGGCTGCGGGCCTCGGGACTGACTCATTTAATCGCGATCTCAGGCTTCCATGTCGGCCTGGTGGCGGGCTTCTTCGCCATGCTGGCTGCTGCGGTTTGGTGGCTGCTGCCCGGATTGTGCCGATGGCTGCCGCGCCCGTTCGCAGCAGGATTTGGTGCAATGGTCGGTGCATTTACCTATGCAGCGATCACTGGTTTTGCGCTGCCGACGTTGCGTACTGCGGTGATGATCGCGGTCCTGGTGCTCGCACGCTGCCTGCGCCGGCAGCAGCGAATGGCGGGCTCGCTGGCGTTGGCCTGCATCGTCCTGTTGCTGCTGGATCCGCTGGCTGTGCTCAGCGCAGGATTCTGGCTGAGCTTTGCCGGCGTCGCCTGGTTGCTGTGGTGCCTTCCGATGGATGCCAACCGAGGGCTGTGGGTGATGTTGCGTGGCTTCCTCGGCGCGCAGGCAGTTGCCACGCTTGGGCTGTTACCGTTGTCGGTTGTGCTGTTCGGGCAGGCCTCGTTTGCCGGCCCCTTCGCGAACCTGGTGGCAGTTCCGTGGTGGAGCCTGGTGGTGATTCCGATCGCCCTGCTTGGACTGTTGCTGGACACCCTGCACGCCGGCTGGGGCGACCTGCTGTGGCAATTGGCCGCGTGGTGCTTTGACGTGTTGTGGCCATTGCTGCGCTCGGTAGCCGATAGCCCGCTGGCCATGGTCTGGCTGCCCGAGCCGCGCTGGTTCGCCCTGCCGCTCGCCTTGTTGTCGGCGTTCTGGCTGATGTTGCCGCGTGGGATACCGGGCAAGCCGCTGGCCTTGCTGCTTTTGCTGCCCTTGCTGTGGCCGGCGCGCGACCTGCCGGGATATGGCGAAGCACAATTGGAGGTGATCGATGTTGGCCAGGGGCTTTCGGTGCTGGTCCGCACTGCACACCACAACCTGCTGTACGACATGGGGCCGGCCACGCTAGATGATTACGATGCCGGTGAGCGCGCGGTTGTGCCAGCCTTGCATGCATTGGGTGTGCACAGACTGGATGCGGCCGTGATCAGTCATGGGGACAACGATCATGCCGGCGGCTGGCCATCGGTATCCCGTGCATTTCCAGTGCTCGCCGTGCTGGCGCCGGAGGGCAGCCCGACGCCGGGCGTCGCAAACTGTCTTGCCGGGCAGTCCTGGGAGTGGGACGGCGTGCACTTTCGGGTGTTGCATCCCACCCCATGGTTCCCGTATCTGGGCAATGAGTCCACCTGCGTGATCCGGGTCGAAACCGCGCACGGCAGCGCTTTGTTGACGGGCGATATGGGCGAGGTGATCGAACAAGCGCTGCTCAATCGATCCGCTCCGCAGATGCGCAACGATGTCGTGCTGGTGCCGCATCACGGCAGCGCAGGCTCATCGAGTCTGGCATTCATCAAGGCAACGGGTGCCAGGTTGGCGCTTATTTCCTCCGGAGCCGGCAATCGCTTCGGTCACCCGAAACCCGTGGTGGTCCGGCGTTGGTGCGATGCAGGCGCCGAAGCCGTGGACACCGCACGTTCCGGCGCAGTGCGGGTCTGGTTGGGCGCCGAAGGACTGCAAGTGCAGGAGCGGCGCGTGTCCTGGGCCCGGTTGTGGGATGCCTCGCGGCGGCGAAACGGGACGGCTGGGCTATGCTATCGGCCGGAAACATGACGGCCTGAAGCGCCGGAGGATTGACGCGTGCTGGAACTGGTCCGGGCTGGTGGTTGGCCAATGATCCCGCTGGTGTTGTTGTCGGCGGTCGCGCTGGCGATCATCGTCGAGCGCTTCTGGAGCTTGCGCCGCATCCGCGTGCTGCCGCCCGGATTAGGCGAGGAAGTCCGGGTCTGGGTCTCGCGTGGCAAGCCGCTTGATCC
>JBDSIA010000007.1:0-1680 GCA_039918175.1 Thermomonas sp. | reverse complement strand
CGCGCTGGGTGCAGCCGGCGATGGTCAGGCCCGCGCCGCGATCACCGTGGATCGCACAGTCGACGATGCGCAATTGCAGGCATTGCGGTCCATGCCCGGCGTGCTCTCGCTGGCGCAGGTGTAAGCGCGTGCGGATCCTGTTGGCACGCCATGGAGAAACCCTTTGGAATGCGGAAGGCCGCTACCAGGGGCAGGAAGACATCGCCCTGTCCGAGGTCGGCATCGACCAGGCCACTGCACTCGGACAACGCCTGCACGAGCTGCACATCGATCGTGCAATGGCATCTCCGCTGTCGCGCGCACGGCGCACCGCGGAGCTTGCGCTGGGCAAATCGCGGGCATCGAAACTGATATTCGATGAAGGCCTCAAGGAGATCGCGCATGGCAGCTGGGAAGGGCTGCTGGCGAGCGAGATACACGAGCGCGACCCCACCCGCCTGCGCGCTTGGCGCGAAGCGCCGGAAACCGTGCAGATGCCCGACGGTGGCGAGTCCCTGCAACAGGTGGGGGATCGCGCATGGCCAGCGTTGGCGCGTGCGTGTGCCGGGCTTGGTGCAGACGCCACGCTGTTGATCGTCGCTCATGACGCAGTCAATCGCGTGCTGCTGTGCCGGATCCTCGGCATACCGCTGTCCAGGCTGTGGGGCTTTCGCCAGGCGCCAACCACGCTCAACCTGCTGGAGGGGGCCGACGTCGATCATCTGGAAGTGGTGCGTTTGAACGATTGCAGCCACAACACCGCGCTGTTCGGCGAGGCGGTACATCGGGCGCTCTAATTACTTTCCGTCCTGTGTTCGCTACGCGGCTCGAATGCCGCTGCGCGATCCACCCGACGGTCTCGCCATCTGCAACCCACCTACAATGCGCAACATGAAACGCACTCTCGGCGACTGGCTGGCCTACATCGAACAGCAACATCCGAGATCCATCGCCTTGGGCCTTGATCGCGTGCGCGAGGTCGCCACGCGCATGCGACTCGGGAAGCCCGCCAACCACGTCATTACCGTCGGCGGCACCAATGGCAAGGGTTCGACGGTGGCATTCATCGAAGCCATCGCGCGCGCCGGTGGCTACAGGGTTGGCAGCTACACCTCTCCGCATCTGCATCGCTACAACGAGCGCGTGCGGATCGATGGCATCGATGCGGGTGACGCGGATCTGGTTGCCGGCTTCGAGGCAGTCGATGCCTCGCGCGGGGACATCCCGCTGACCTATTTCGAATACGGCACCTTGTGCGCGTTATGGCTGTTCGAGCGGGCCAACCTCGATTTGGTCGTGTTGGAAGTCGGGTTGGGCGGGCGCCTGGACGCAGTCAACATCGTTGATGCTGATGCAGCGGTCATCACCACCGTCGATCTGGATCACCAGGACTGGCTGGGCAATGACATCGAGGTGATCGGGTTCGAGAAGGCGGGCATCGCCCGGCCCTTCCAGCCGTTGATCCTGGGTGACGATGATCCACCCGCCAGCGTGTTGCGGCATGCGTATGCGATTGGTGCATCGGCGTGGCGAATCGGCTGTGATTTCTTCGCCGAACCCATCGACGATGCGCATTGGCGTTGGCGCGAAGTGGGCCATGCGCTGGAATTGCCGATGCCGGCCCTGGCCGCGCCTGTCCAGCTACGCAATGCGGCTTGCGCGATCGCTGCATTGCAGGCGATCGACATGCAGATCGACGAG
>JBDSIA010000006.1:0-5541 GCA_039918175.1 Thermomonas sp. | reverse complement strand
AGCGTCACTCCTTGCCCGTGCCATCCCCCTCGACCGCGGGCGCCACGCTGACCGATCCGCCCACTGCGTTCGAGTAATTGCTGCGCAGGTATTCGGTCGCCATGTTGGAGATGCGGATCAACATGGTCTTGTCGGTTCCACCGAACGAATAGGCAGCGCCGAATGCGTTGGCATGCTGGTAGAACTCGGGTGAGGCGATGACCTCACCAGTCGCCGCGTCGACCATGTTGACGTTGACCAGGACCGAGGAACCGCCCGCGAATGCGCCGCCAAAGAAGCGTTTGCCGCCGGTGATGAAGCGGATGTAGCGGATCGAGGGCTGGATCTTCAAGGTGCGCGGTGCATCGCCTGCAGGCTTGACGTTCCATTGCGCCAGAAGGGGAGTCGCCCGCAGGTCCAGGTTGGCCTGCAACTTCTGTTTCGCGGCTTCGTTGCCCTTCTGTCCGGCGAACGGCGCGCCCATTGCCACCGGTTCCATTTCAAAGCGCTGGAAGCTGGCCAACGGCATCTTCGGCGGCGGGTTTTCGCTAGCCGCGGGCTGGCCATCAGGCTTGTCGCCGGCGAAAGCCAGCAGGGGCGCCGAGGTAATGGCGAGCAAGAAGACCAGATTGGCCAGAAAACGTAATTTCATTGACAAGATTCTCCTGTGGCGGGGACCGGATTGTGACGGAAACCCCGCGGAAAATCATGATGGCGTGACGTGGTGCAACGCCCCGGCAAGGCTAGCCCATGCCCCCGTTCACCCCGATGACCTGACCATTGATGTAGCCCGCCGCCTCCGAGCACAGAAACCGTACCAAAGCCGCGACCTCGTCCGGCGTACCGGCGCGCGCGGCAGGCACCAGTTGTTTGATCGTCTCGGCGGGGATCGTTGCGTCCGCCATCCGCCCGGCGATCACCCCGGGCGCAACCACATTGGCGGTAATCCCGCGCGACGCCATCTCCCGCGCCAGCGAGCGGGTCGCGCCATGCAAGCCTGCCTTGGCCGCGGCGTAGTTGGTCTGGCCGCGATTGCCTAGCACTGCGGCCACGCTGGAGACACTGACTATGCGACCCCAACGGGTGCGCGCCATCGGCAACAACAGCGGCTGGGTGACATGGAAAAACCCGTGCAGCGACACATCGATGACGCGGCGCCACTGCGCCTCGGACATGCCGGCCATTGGCGCATCGTCATGGATGCCGGCATTGTTGACCACGACCTGCACTGGGCCGTCCGCAAGCAGCGTCTCCAGCGCAGCGCGGGTAGCGTCGCCATCGGCGACATCGAAGGCCAGCCCCTGGGCGCTGCCACCCGTCTGCAGAATGTCCTGCACAACCGAGTCGGCGCGATCCAGGTTGGCATTGCCATGCACGATCACGTGCAGGCCATCGGCGGCCAGTTGGCGACAGATCGCCGCACCGATGTCGCCGCTGCCGCCAGTCACCAGTGCGCGTTTGCGCGTCGTCGTGTTCGTGCTCTTGGTCACGCTGCGTGTCCTGTTGCGCTTGCCTGCATGGCATCGCGTGGTTGCGGGATGACCGCCGCACGACCCTGCGCCAACAACACGCCGTCGTGCTCGACCCGGAACTGATACTGCCAGCCGCCTTCGCCATCGACCAGCAGGGTCGCAGTGCATTGCAGCAGTCCAGGCAACGTGTCGATGCGATCCAGCTGCAGCTCGACACCACGTAGTGCGACCAGGAACCCCGGCTTCGCGCGTTCGCCATTGGCCCGCGCGCGCAGACCTCCGTGAACGGCCATCGCCTGCGCACCGTATTCGCACAGGTGCAGCGCGCGAAGTTGGCCCTGCCGATTGCGCAGTGGATGCGCCGGATCGCGGTGGTTGCCGGCGCGCAGCACGATGTCTTGTTGGTCCCACGCAACGACTTCGTCCCACAGGCACATCGCGCCCTGGTGCGGGACCAGCGTCATGATTTCGTCGCGGCCGATCATGCGTGCGTTGCCTGCGCCGAGCCGTCCGCACCGCGCACGTCGCCACGCACGATGAGCAGCGCGAGCACGAAATTCGCCACGACCCCAATGGCCACCGTGCTGCCTATCGCGCGCAAGACCGGTATCGACGACAACGCGAGCAGGCTGAACACCAGCAGCGTGGTGATGCTGCACACGATCACGGCGTGCAGCGTGCGCAGCTGGTCCGCGTAATCGTCGCCGGCATGATCGAAGAACAGCGCGTAATCCAGTCCAAGCCCGGCGGCGAGCACCAGCGACACCAGGTGGAACAGGTTGAGTTCCACGCCGGCACCACGCAATACCGCCAGGATCAGCAAGGTGGTCAATGCCATTGGCGCCAACACCCTCAGCACCCGGCGCGGCTGGCGCAGCGCGAGCCAGACCGTCGCCGCCAGCAACAGCGCGGCGATCGCGAGCGCCAACAACACGCGTTCGCGATACGCCTGCACCAGCGACTCGGAGGCTTGCTTGAGGTCGAGCAGTTGCGCGTGATGCGCCGCCACTGCACGCGATACCGCCGCGGGATCGCGCAGTCCGCTCAACGATACGAGTGAGGTTGCGTGATCGGGCGACACCAGCAACAGGCCTGCCAGGCGCGTGGCCAGCGGGGTGCGGTCCAGGTCGCGCAGCTGCAACGGCGCTGCCGTGCGTGCGCGCTGCACCTCGTCGACGAAGTCATCGAAAGCATCGGCGCGGAACTCCGAGCTGGCCAATGCCGCGTCCAGCGCTTCCTGCAGGGCGGCCCGATCCGGCAAGCGTGCTTGCCGCGCACGTTGGGTCGCGGCGCTCGGCAGGTAGCGCGTGGCACTGTCGAAGCCGGCAATGGCGCCGCCAGCCACCAACCGTTCCAGCACCGGCTGCAAACGCTCGCTGGCCTGCAGCGCGGCCTGCGCATCCTTGGCTTCGAGCGCGATGATGTAACGCACATCCGGCGCGCCCAGCTCATGCCGGAGCCGTGCGTCGCGTTGCAGGCCATCGCTCGGCACCGGCGTCAGTTTCGACAGGTCGTTCTGCCAGAACGGACCGGGCGCGAAGGCGACCACCGCGACCGCCGCCAGGACCAATGGAATGAAGGCCAGTCGCGGGCGCGGCAGGCGTTCGACCCATGACCATGCGCGCGCTAGCCAAGCCTGTTCGGCGACGTCGCGCGGGGCTGGATCCAGCAAGGCCGGAAGCAGGATGCGCGTTGCAAACGCCGCAGTGGCTAGCCCGGCAATCGTGAAGACCGCGAGCTGCTGCAGGCCGTCGACCCCGGAGACCAAAAAAGTCACGTAGGCAATGCAGGTGGATGCCACCCCGGTAGCCAACGTCGGCCACAACTGGCGCGCACTGGCATACGGCGAGACGCCTGCGCGCTGGTGGCTGAAAAGATGGATCGGATAGTCCTGGACCACGCCGATCAAGGTGAATCCGAACGCCACGGTAATCCCGTGCACGCTCTGGAACAGGGCGGCGGTCGCACCCAGGCCTGCCAGGCCCGCGCTCGCCAGTGGCAGGGCCCCCAGCAGTGGCGTCTTCCAGCTGCGATACGCCGCCCACAGCAACAGCACCAATGCGATGGTATCCACGGCGCCGATCCAACCTGCTTCGCGGCTGGTGCGGGCGCCGATCTCCACCGAAAACGCGCCCGGCCCGGTCATCTCCAGCACGGCCTGCGAGGTGCCGCGCGACTGATCAAATGCACTGCGGATCGCCGCGATCGCATCGGCTTGGCCGGTGGGATCGAACCCGGGCGCGAGCGTCTGGACCGCCAGCAATGCCTGGGTTCCAGCCGCGTCGAACCAAACGCCGGCGATGCGCCGCGGCTCGCGGGCCGGGCGCCAGCGTTCCACCAGATGCATGGATTCCAGCGTGGGATCGGAAGCGAGCAAGGGTTCGACCAATGCCGCTGCAGGCGAGCCCAGGTCCTGCATGCGGGCCTCAAGTTGGTCGCGCAGGTAAGCGGCATCCAGCGGCTGCGTGTCGAGCGTGTCCGACAGCAGGTAGCGATATGGCCGCAAGCGCGCCGGGATCGCCTCGAGCATGGCGTCGCCGCCATTGGCCACCAGGGTGAAGCGGGCGTCTTTCGCCAAGCGCTCGCGCATGCCCTGCGAGATCGCCGCCAAGGCTTCCGGTCGATTGCCGGAAACTGCGACCAGGACCAGCCGCGACGCCGGGCCTTTGCCCAGCTCGTCCAGCAGCAGGCGTTGCGCCGGGGTTCGTGGTTCCGGCATGAAGCGCCGCAGGTCGCCAGACAGCTGCAGGCGCGATGCGACCCATACGCCTGCCAGCACCAGCAGCGACAACCACAGCAGCGCCAGTCCCAGCCGAACCCCTGAACTCATCCGCCGTGGCCGCTGCCGTGGCAAAGGTCGGCAAGCGCATGGGCATCGACAAGCGCGCCGGCATCCGCCGCCGCACCCGCCAGCAACGTGCGTTGTGGCTCACCCTTGGCGTTGCTGCTTTCAATGCAACGCAATTCCGCGCCGCGCCCGTGCAGCACGATCTGGCGCAAGCTGGCGCCCTTGATCGCGTCCTTAGGCGTCAGCACCAGTTGCCAGTGCGCGGTTTGTCCACTGGCGGCCAGCGTGTAATGGCGCTCGAGCTGGATGCGGTCGCCGGACAGCAGGGCGCCGAAGCTTGCTTGCAGCGCCGCAAGCTCAGGCGCCCGCGACAGCTGGAAGCGACGGGTCGCCTGGCCATTGCGTGCGATGCGCGCTTCGCCATCGCGCAGGGTGGTCGTTTCCTGGTACGGGGAGGTCACATCGCGCACCAGCGTCTTCGCATCCGGTCGCAGGTAACGCCCGCTGATGCGCAGGGGCGCCTTCAACAATCGCGAGCCGCGCAATTCCAGGAAGGGCGTGCTTGCCGGCAAGGGGCGCTGCAATCGCGCAAGGATCCAGTCCGCACCGACCGCCGCGCCAACGCGCTCGGGCGCTGCCTGCGAGATTGCGGTGCTGGTACACAGCACCACCAGCAATAAGGCCGCCAAGCGGTGGCGCAACAGCTCTTTGGCCACCCGGGGATGGCTCATCAGGGCATCGGTCGACCCGCTAGGGCGCGGCATCGCCATCGGCCGGACGGGTATTGACGGCATCGGGCAGTTCCCAGAAATCATAGAAATTGAACCAGTTGTAGGGCGCGTGACGCGCATGATGCTCCAGTCTTGCTGCATAGCGGCCGACCAGGCCGCGCAGACGGCTCGCCCGCTCGGCGCGCGGCACGCGGCCACCCAGGTCGAATGGTTCGAAGACCAGGTCGTAGCGCTTGCCGCCCCGGTACACGCAAAACGCCAGCATCACCGGCACGCCCAGCACCGATGCGATCAACCACGGTGCCGTTGGCAGCGGCGCATCGCGACCGAAGAACGGCATCGGCAACCACGCCTGTCTGGCCTGCACGCGATCCACCAGCAGCGTCACCAGCGCACCTTCGGCGATCGCTTTCTGGATCTCCAGCATGATCGTCGGCCCGCTCTGCCCGGCATCGATCACGGTCGCCGCGATCTCGGGGTTCAGCGCATCCAGCAACTGGCTCATCGCCGGGTTGTGACCGATGTCCAGGACCACCCGCACCTTGATGTCCGGGCGCTCGCGCGACAGCAC
>JBDSIA010000005.1:0-3325 GCA_039918175.1 Thermomonas sp. | reverse complement strand
GCATGGGTATCGATTTTCAACATGTCAGGTGATGTCCGCCTGCGAATCCGCGTTCATTTCATAGCGGGTTGGGCGCGGGTTGAGCGTGCCGCACTGGCCGCAGGTGCGCAGGTCGTCGTTGCGGTAGAACGCTTCGAACACGCGGAAGAAATCCTGTTCTATGTCGACCAGATGAAAGGATTCCTCGTATACCTTGTTGTTGCAGTTCACGCAGAACCACATCAGCGCATCGTCCTCGTGCGGGAGGCGCTTGCGTTCGATGACCAGCCCGACCGAGCCGGGCATACGCTGTGGCGAATGCGGCACGTGCGGCGGCAGGTAGAACATCTCTCCCGCTCGGATCGGAATATCGCGCGGGGCGAGCTCGCCGGAGGCATCCTCTTCCTGGATACGCAGAACCATCTCGCCTTCGAGCTGGTAGAACCACTCGGGGCCGTCTTCGAAGTGGTAGTCGGTGCGTGCATTCGGACCACCCACGATCATCACGATGTAGTCGCCATCGACAATGCACTTGTTGCCGACCGGCGGTTTCAGCAGGTGGCGATGTTGGTCGACCCAGGCCTGCAGGTTGATTGGGTTGGACAACATCAGTATTCCTTGAGCGCCGCGACGCACTTGAGTTCGATCGCGATCGGCGTCGGTAGTGCAGTGATGCCGAGCGTGGTCCGGCATGGCGCCGTTCCCGCATCGGGGAAGAACTCCTTCCACACCGCGTTGTAAGCCTTGAAGTCACGGGCCATGTCGGTGAGGTAGACAGTCACGTCGACCAGGTCTTCCCAGCGCGCGTCACTGGCTTCCAGCACCGCGCGCACATTGGCGAATACCGCACGTGCCTGTGCGTCGATGTCGTACTTGCGCACACGGCCATCGGCGAAATATTCATTGCCAACGATGGCATCCGTGGCTGGGTCGCGCGGACCGATGCCGGAGAGGAAGACCAGGTCGCCGACGCGACGTGCATGTGGATAGCTGCCCACCGCTTTCGGTGCAGCGCTGGCATGGATTACATTGGTCGAGGACAGGTTGCCCATCAGCGGTCCTCCTGGTCTTGGCGAATGGCGTCCAGTGCGGTCGTGTATTGCTCTTCAAGCGCTGCAGGCGAGCCCACGTCCAGCCCCAGGTCATGCACGAGGCCATCGCGCAAGGTGTACACCCAGCCGTGCACGCTCAGCGCCTGCCCACGCGCCCATGCGTCCTGCACGATGGTGGTCTGGCAGACATGGGCCACCTGTTCCAGCGCATTGAGCTCGCACAGGCGGTCGTGGCGCAGGTGTTCGCCATCGATGCTTTCCAGCAACGCCGCATGCTTGACCGCGACATCGCCGACATGGCGGATCCAGTTGTCGGCCAGTCCCACCCGCACCTGGGTCAGTGCCGCATGCACGCCGCCGCAGCCGTAGTGGCCAACGACAAGAATATGCTCGACCTTGAGCACATCGACCGCGAACTGGATCACCGACAGGCAGTTGAGGTCGGTGTGCACGACCACATTGGCGATGTTGCGATGGACGAACACTTCGCCCGGGCTCAGGTCGACCACCTGGTTGGCGGGCACCCGTGAATCCGAGCAGCCGATCCACAGGTACTTCGGCGCCTGCTGGGTCGACAGGCGTTCGAAGAAGCCAGGATCCTCGCGCGAAACGCGCTCGGCCCATGCGCGGTTGTTACGCAGAAGTTGGTCCAGTGCACTCATGCGAGGTCGCCTGTCACGAATGGATTCACAGTTGGATCCCCACGTTTTTTGGTTCGGTGAAAAAGCGCATCGCCTCCATGCCACCTTCGCGGCCATGGCCGGATTGGCCGCTACCGCCGAACGGCGTGCGCAGGTCGCGCATCAGCCAGGTGTTGACCCAGACCATGCCTACCCTCAGGCTAGCGGCGAGGCGATGCGCGCGGCTCAGGTCACGGGTGAACATGGATGCCGACAGTCCGTAGTCGCTGGCATTGCCTAGCGCGAGTGCTTCGGCATCGCTGTCGAAGGCTTGCAGGGTCACCACCGGTCCGAAGATTTCTTCGCGGTTGGTCATGCATTCCGGACCGAGGCTTTCGATCACGGTGGGGGCGACATACCATCCAGCGCGATCAATCGCATCGCCTCCGCAAAGTACATTGCCACCCTCATCTTTCGCCCTGGCGATCGCGGTCAACACCTTGTCGAATTGCGCTTGCGACACCAACGGCCCGACTTGGGTCGCCTCGTCCATCGGCTCACCGATGCGCAGTGCCTGCACGCGCTCGAGGAAGGCGCTGCGAAATTCGTCGTAGATCGAACGCTCCACCAGCAACCGCGAGCCGCACAGGCAGATCTGTCCGCTGTTCTGGAACGCACTGCGTACCAAGGTGTCGAGGTGTTGGCGCCAATCACTGTCGGCAAATACCAGGGTCGCGTTCTTGCCTCCCAATTCGAGCGAGAACTTCTTCAGCATCGGCGCGACAATCCCGGCGATCCGTCGCCCGACCATGCTGCTGCCAGTGAAGCTTATGGCCTTGATGTCGGGATGCCGGACGATCGCTTCGCCGGCGCTTGGGCCGAGGCCATGCACGAGGTTGAGCACGCCAGCCGGAAAGCCAATCTCTGCAGCCAACGCAGCCAGCATCGTCGCACTATGCGGCGTCACTTCCGACGGCTTGGCGACCACCGTATTGCCGGCCGCCAGCGCCGGCGCGACCTTCCAGGTGAACAGGTACAGCGGCAGGTTCCAAGGGCTGATGCAACCGACCACGCCCAGTGGCAGGCGCAGGGTGTAGTTCAGGCCGGCTTCGCCGTGGTGGGATTCGCTGCTGAACTGGGTCGCTGCATGCGCGAAGAAACGCAGGTTGCTGACTGCGCGGGGGATCTCGATGTTGCGCGCCAATGCCACAGGTTTACCGGCATCGCGGGCTTCGGCTTCGGCAAAGGCGTCGATGCGCGCTTCAAGCGCGTCGGCGAGTTTTTCCAGCCAGCGCGCGCGTTCGCTATTCGGCAGCGCAGACCATGCCGGATGTGCAGCTTGCGCGGCGGCGACGGCGGAATTGACATCGGCTACATCACCATCGGCGACCTGCGCCGTGACCTCGCCGGTGGCGGGGTCGAATACATCCAGCCACTGCCCGTTGCCGGGTTCGACCTCCTCGCCGTTGATCCAGTGCAGGTAGCGTTGCATCCGCCTAGTGTACCGGCGACGCGGAGACTGGCCAGAGTGGTTGGTCAGATCGACTGCATGCGTCCGCCGTCAACCGCGATCGACTGGCCGTTGACATAGGCGGCGGCCGGCGAACACAGGAAGGCGATCATGCCGGCGACTTCTTCCGCCTGCGCGAACCGGCCGGCCGGCACCGTGGCCAG
>JBDSIA010000004.1:0-7709 GCA_039918175.1 Thermomonas sp. | reverse complement strand
GCCACCCTGCTCGCCTGCACCTTCGGCGCGGCGGCGGCGGATACACCGCTGAGCACGATCTCCGAGCGTTCCGGCTTCACCAAGACCGGTCGCTACGAGGAGGTCATCGCGCTATGCGAGGCCTTCGCCGAAGCCTATCCACAGTCGGTGCGTTGTTTTGATTTCGGCATCACCCCGGAAGGCCGGCCGATGAAGGCGATGGCGGTGTCGAGCAGTGGTGCGCTGGATGCCCGGGCCGCGAGGTCGCAAAGCCTGCCTGTGGTTCTGGTACAGGGCGGCATTCATGCCGGCGAGATCGACGGCAAGGACGCCGGGTTCTGGCTGGTCCGCGACCTGCTGGAAGGCAAGGTCGGTCAAGGCGTGCTCGACAAGACAGTGCTGCTGTTGGTGCCGGTGTTCAACGTGGATGGGCACGAAAACTTCCGCGCGTGGAACCGCCCGAACCAGCGCGGTCCCGAGCAGATGGGCTTTCGCGTCACCGCCCAGCGCTACAACCTCAACCGCGATTACGTGAAGGCCGATACGCCCGAGATGCATGCCCTGCTCGGCCTGGTCAATGGCTGGGACCCACTGGTGGAACTCGATCTGCATGTCACCGACGGCGCCAAGTTCCGTCACGATGTGTCGATCACTGGCGAGCCCACCAATTCCGGCGACGAGGGCCTGCGCACGGCCGGGCGCGCACTGCGCGACGGGATGGTGGCGAAACTGTCCACCCAGGGGTCGTTGCCAGTGACGTTCTATCCCAGTTTGGCGACGTACGACGACCCGACCTCGGGCTTCGTGCATGGCGTCAACTCGCCGCGTTTCTCCGATGGCTATTACGTCATGCGCAACCGCATCGGCATCCTGGTCGAAACTCATTCGTGGAAGGATTACGCGCATCGCGTGCGCACCACCTACAACGCGGTGCTGGACGCACTGGAACTGACCGCCGCCAACGCCAGCCAATGGCAGGCACTGGCGGATGCTGCCGACCAGCGTGCACGCAAGCTGGGCGGCCACTCGCTGCCGCTGGATTACAAGACCACCGCCAAGGTGCGCATGATCGATTTCCTCGGGTATGCCTACACGCGCACGCCCTCGGATGTGTCTGGCGCATTGATGACGCATTACGACGAGACCACGCCGCAGGTCTGGACGCTGCCGCTGCGCGAGGAGATCGTCCCGAACAGCGTCATCACCGCGCCGAAGGGCGGTTATCTGGTCCCGCAGGCGTATGCGGTAACAGTGGCCAAGCAGTTGCTGATCCACGGGATCGACTTCCGCGTCCTCACCAACACCACGCGCGCCGTGCAGGCCCAAGTCTTCATCGCCGACAGTGCTCAGTTCGCCCCGAATTCCGTGGAAGGCCATCAACGCGCGAGCCTGAAGGGCGAGTGGCGCAACAGCAGCGCCGACATCGCCGCTGGCTCTTTGTACGTGCCGATCGCGCAGCCCAAGGCGCGGCTAGTGGTCAACATCCTGGAGCCACAGGCGCCGGACTCGATGGCGGCCTGGGGCAACTTCAACAATGCCTTCGAGCAGAAGGAATACATGGAATCCTACGTGACCGAGGAGCAGGCGCGACTCATGATGGCGCGCGATCCGGCATTGAAAGCCGCCTTCGAAAAAAAGCTGCGCGACGATGCCGATTTCGCCAAGGACCCGTCCGCACGCCTGGACTTCTTCTACCGTCGCCATCCCGCTTGGGATAATGGCGTCAATCGCTATCCTGTGATGCGGACCGATACGGTGTATTGAGGTTTCAGCAGTTCGCGTATTTCCAGTTGCGGCGCTTGCCTTCGGCCAGCCATTCAATGGTTTGCGCAAGGCGCTTGGCGCGGGTAGGTTCGCGCTTGGCCTCGGTGATCCATTGAATGTACTCGCGCTTGCAACTGGGCGGGAAGGCATCGAAGGTCGCCTTCGCCGCCTTGTTGCTCCTAAGCGCGGCGGCTAGTTCCGCCGGCGTTTCCACTGCGGACTTCGCTGTCGCCTTGCGCGCAGCAGGCGCCTTGACGCCATCCTCGTTGAGCTTCATCGCCCTGCGGATATCAGCCAGCAGGCGCTTCTTTGGCGGGATGTCCTTCAGCGATGCCATCTTGCCGTAGCTGCCCATGCCATCGCGCTCCGCATCCTCGCCCATCACCAGTGCATGCTTCCAGTAGCCGAACGATGCGTGCTGCTTGAACGCCGCCATCTGGCACAGGATGCTGCCGGCATGACTGAAACTCGGCATGCCCCAGCGGATGGATTCCTCGGCCTGCGGGCAGGCCGTATGCACGGCCTCGCGCAGCTGACGCAGGATGGGATGCGCGAACGGCGCGGCGCGTTCGATATAGGCATCGATGCGGGGATCCTGGGTCATGGGCTTGCGCACTTTCGGGGACCGCGCCATTCTGCACCCCCATAACCCGGTTGCAACCCAAGGACGCGTGATGACCGACGAACGCCGCAAGGACGCCGAGGAGACCAAGCGGGTGCTTCGCGCCCTGTTGAACGTGGCCCAGCTTCAGACCCTGAGCGACCTTGAGCGCTTCGGCTGGGAACTCAAGTTCGTGCGTCGGCCGATATTCCAGCCGTCGATCCCGGTGGTGTTCGACGGCGACCGCAAGACCTTCGCCATCCTTGAAGCCGACGGCACGCTCAACGAGAACCCGCCCTTCGAAATCCGTGACTGAGCAATACCTATGCTAAGTAATCCACGTATCCACTGGGCTTGGTGGTTGCTTGGCATTGCATTGCTGCTGGCATGGCAGTACTGGCCGAATGATGCCGCCCCACGCCCGGTGCCGCCTGCCGCAAGCACTCAGGCACCCAGCCGCGTGCCTGAGCGGGTGGAAGTGCCCGCGCCATCGCCTGCACGATCTCTGCCCGATCCGAACTTGCCGGCCTTCCTGCCAGAAGAGGCGCTGGACACGATTGCACTGATCCAGCGCGGCGGTCCTTTTCCGCATCGGCAGGACGGCGGCGTGTTCGGCAATCGTGAAGGTCACCTGCCACGCAAACCCCGTGACTGGTATCACGAATACACCGTGGACACCCCGGGGCTGTCGCATCGCGGCCTACGCCGCATCATCACCGGCGGCAATCCGCCACAAGCCTGGTACTACACAAGCGATCACTACGACAGCTTCCGCGCCTTCGACCCGGGCGCGCAAAATGGAGCATTCCGATGAGTGAGTCCGGGTTCGACCTGGGCCTGGACGACTGCAGTCGCGCTGGTGTGTACTTCGCGACCAGCGAGGATCTCCACACCATCGGCATGGCCGCCCGCGATGCAGGCCTAGTGGCACGCAGCATCGACCTGCGCGGCTGCAAGACCAAAGCGACCTTGCTGTTGCGCCTGTCCAGCGCCCTAGACAGCCCGGCCGGCAGCGGCCGCAACTGGGATGCACTCAGCGACCACCTCCGCGACCTGGCCTGGCTGCCTGCACCACATGGCTATGCGTTGCTGTTCGACGATGCCAGCGACCTGCGCGATGCGGACGAAACCAGCTTCGACACCCTGCTGGAAATCCTGCAGGAAGCGGCCATCATCTGGGCGCAGCGCGATGTTCCGTTCTGGGCGTTCCTGGCGTTGGCGGACGATGAGTTGGAGCAGAGCAACTGACCCGCCGACTCTCCTCTGGAAAACCCGACCACAGAAAAAACCCGCATCACTGCGGGTTTTTCTTTTGCTAATTGGTGCCCAAGAGGGGACTCGAACCCCTACGACCTAAATCGCTACCACCTCAAGGTAGTGCGTCTACCAATTCCGCCACCTGGGCAAACAAACGGGTGCGGCTTGCGCCGCGAATATTCCAAGACTGGATTAATTGCCTTGCGCCGGGGTTACCGGTGCGGGCGCTTGCTGGTCGTTCGGCATGCTGACCGGGACGGGCGCGGGCGGGGTTGCGTCTGCTGCGGGGACCTGCACGATGGGCACTTGCGCTGTCGGTATCTGGGCGGCCGGAGCCGGCTGTCGGGTCTGGGCAGGCTGACCCATCACGCCCAGGTCGGCGGCAGTCGGCCCATTGCCCTGCTGCGCGGTCTTGCTGGCGTAGACCGCCATGCCCAGGCTGATGACAAAGAACAACACCGCAAGCCACTTGGTGCTCTTGGTCAGGAAGTTGGACGAGCCGCGTGAGCCGAACACGGTGGCCGAAGCGCCGCCGCCGAAGCCCGAGCCCGCCTGCGCGCCGGATCCGCGCTGCATCAGGATCAAGCCGATCATGGTAAGCGCCACCAAGAGGTAAAGTATGTTCACGAGTTGCAACATGGTGCGTGGTTCCGTATCAGGGTGGTGCCAATGGAGCTGGCTCAGGCTGCTGCGGCAGCCACGATTGCCAGGAAGTGAGCAGCGACCAGGGAGGCGCCGCCGATAAGCCCACCGTCGACGTCGGCCTGCGAGAACAGGCTGGCGGCATTGTCGGGCTTGACACTACCGCCATAGAGAATCGGCAGTGAATCGGCAATTGTAGCATCGCGTGCGGCGATCTCGCCACGAATGAAGGCATGCACGGCCTGCGCCTGTGCCGGGCTGGCAGTACGGCCGGTACCTATCGCCCAGACCGGCTCATACGCGATCACCGCACCGGCAAATGCCCGTTTCCCGGCGGCGTCGAAGATCGCCTGCAGCTGCTTTTGGATACGCCATTCGGCCTGGCCGGATTCGTGTTCGCGCAGCGACTCGCCAACGCACAGGATCGGCCTCATGCCTGCGTTGCGGGCGGCCATGAACTTGGAGGCGATCAGTTCATCGCTTTCGTGGTGGTATTGGCGGCGTTCGGAATGACCCACCAAACCGTAGCGCGCGCCGATGTCTTTCAGCATGGAGGCCGAGACTTCGCCGGTGTAGGCACCCTGTTCATTGGCACTGACGTCCTGCGCACCGAAGCTGAGCCCGCAGGAATCGCAGCGATCGATCAACTCGGTCAGGTAAGGCAGCGGCGGCAGGATCACCCGCTCGACTCCGGCCGGCACCGGACCCGCGGTGATGGCGTCGACCAGAAGGCGCGCAAACATGCGATCGCCGTGCTGCTTCCAGTTCCCGGCAACGATCTTCTGGCGCATGGTTTCTTCCGATGGTTGCAGGCTTGGCAGTTTAGCAAGCCGCGCATGGCTGCCGGTATAGTCGGTGTGATGAATCGCCCCGCTCAAGCCATGCGCATTCTGCCTTACCGCAAGCCCACCGAAGGGCGCGACTATTGGCTCCTGGCCGATGCCCTGCCCGATCCCGACGCTGTGCGCGCAAGGACCTTGCAGCGCACCGACTGGATCGATGGCTACCCGTTCAAGCAGGAAAGCTGGCCGGGTCGACGGGTCATTCCCGGGCTGCTGCCGGAGGAATTGGCAATCATCGAAGAAAAGGTCAAGGCGGCAACCGGCGCGAACAAGCTTTGGGTCGGCGACACCGGCGACGACAATGCCCGGCTCAACCACAACTGCATCCAGGTGGTCGGCGCCGGCGAATGCGAATCGCGCCCGCACACGGACTCGCGCAGGCTGTGCCGGTATGCCGGGGTGCTGTACCTGAACCCTGGCGTGCCTGCCCACTGCGGCACCACGTTTTACCGCCAGCGGCTGCCGATGGGACGGCTTGGCGGCAATGTCGCGTCACCGCCGCACGCCAACCTGGTCGAAGCGCTCGGCACCCGCTTCGTGCCGCCCGACTCGTTCGTCGAGGATGTCTCGGTGCCGTATCGCTACAACACCTTGCTGCTCTACCAAAGCAACCTGATCCACAGCGCCAGCGCCTACTGCGGCGACACCCTGGAAACCAAGCGGATGGCCGCGGTGTACTTCTGGATGGCCAAATAACGCCATCCAGGTATCAACGAGCCGGTATTACTTCAGCTTGATCTCGCGAAGACGCTCCTCCAGATAGACCTGTGCAGTGATCGGTTCGGGGTAGCGGCTGGGGTTGTCCACGGTAATGGTGGAAGGCAGCACGTCGATCAGGAAGTCCGGGTTCGGGTGCAGAAAGAACGGGGTGGAATAGCGCGGCTGGCGTGCTTGTTCGCCCGGCGGGTTGACCACACGATGGGTGGTCGACGGATACACATGGTTGGTCAAGCGCTGCAGCATGTCGCCGATGTTCACGACGATCGTGTCGGCATCTGACGTGAATGGCACCCACTCGCCACGCTGTGATTTCACTTCCAGCCCGGCAGCGCTGGCGCCAACCAGCAAGGTGATCAGGTTGATGTCTTCATGCGCACCGGCGCGGACGTTGGGAATATCGTCGGCGGTGATCGGCGGATAGTGGATCGGGCGCAGGATCGAATTGCCGAAGTCGGTCTTGTCGGCGAAATAATCCCCGGCCAGTCCAATGTGCAGGGCCAGCGCGGACAAGACCTGTGATCCCAGTGCATCCAGCGCCTGGTACAGGCCATAACCGACGCGCTGGAATTCCGGCACTTCCTGCGGCCACAGGTTTTCCGCCATGTCGGTTGCGTAGCGGGAATCCCGCGGGATGTCGCGGCCGATATGCCAGAACTCCTTGAGATCCGAATATGTCGCGCCCTTCGCGGTCTCCACGCCGAACGGTGTATAGCCGCGCGCGCCGCCACCGCCGGGTACGTGATACCTGCGCTTGACGTCTTCCGGCAGTGCGAAGAAGGCCTGGAACGTCTGGTAGGCCTCATCGATTTGCTGTTGCGGGATACCGTGGTTACGGATGCCCGCAAACCCCCATTGCCGATACGCGGCCCCCAGTTCGTCGATGAAAGCCTGACGATCTTCAGGACTAGACGGCTGGATGAAACGGCGAATGTCGAGGGTCGGGATCCGGCTGCTCATCGGGATGTCTTCGTGTCGTTGTGCAGCTCACGCGACTGCCGCGCGCACCGCATCTGAAAGGGATTGCAAGGTCGCATCGACCAGCGCCGCATCATCGGCTTCGACCGTCACTCGCACCACGGGCTCGGTACCGGATGCACGCAGGAAGGCGCGGCCGCGACCCTCGACGCTCGCCTGGGCGTGCGCCAGTGCCGCTTGAACGCTGGCGGCTTCGGCAGGCTTGCCGGTGCCGGCGTAGCGCACGTTGATGGTTTTCTGCGGCACTTTGTGCAAGTCCTGCAAGGCCTCGGCCAGGCCCATGCCGCGCCGCTGCAGCACTTCCAGCACCTGCAACGCGCTGACGATGCCGTCGCCAGTGCTGGTCCGGTCCAGACACAGTAGGTGCCCGGATGCTTCGCCGCCGAGTACGCCACCGTTCGCAAGCAACTGCTGGTGCACAAAGCGGTCGCCGACCTTGGCCCGAATGAAACCAATATCGCGCTCGCCGAGCGCCCGCTCGAAGCCGTAATTAGTCATCAGCGTGCCGACCACCGGGCCATGCAGGCGCCCAGTGTCTTGCCAGTCACAAGCCAGCACATACAGCAAGTCGTCGCCGTCGCGCGCATGGCCATCGGCATCGACGAACAGCACGCGGTCGCCGTCACCATCGAAGGCAATGCCGAGGTCGGCGCCGATCTCGCGCACGTGCGAAGCCAGTAATTGTGGATGGGTCGAACCGACGCCATCGTTGATGTTCAGCCCATTGGGCTCGACGCCGATGGCTTCGACCCGCGCGCCGAGTTCACGCAGCACCAGTGGGCCGAGCTGGTAGGTCGCGCCATTCGCGCAATCCACCACGATCCGCATGCCGCCCAGGTTGAAACCCTTCGGCACCGAATTCTTGCAGGCTTCGACATAGCGGCCGATGGTGTCGCGGGTGCGCACCGCCTTGCCCAGCAACTCCGAAG
>JBDSIA010000003.1:0-1677 GCA_039918175.1 Thermomonas sp. | reverse complement strand
AGCAGCGCCGCACGCCGGCGCCGCAGGTCGTCGGGCAGGTAGGGTTGGGCCGGCTCGGCGAAGATCACCTTGGCCGGGCAGCTGATCCCGGTCACCAGGTTTTCCACCTGCGCCTCGGTCATCCGGGTCATGGTCGGCAGGGTCAGGCGCGGATCGCTACTCCAGGCGTAGCCGCCTTCGACCTCGACCAGGCCACGCTCGACCAGCAACTGCACCAATGGTTCGGTGAGACCGCTTCCGGGCACCCGCGTGGCGTGCATGCGCGCGCGCACGGCGGTCGCAATGTCGGCGAAGATGCGCATCTGCTTGCCCGCCATCGCCCGATGCGCGGCAACTGCCTCGCGCATCCGCGCCACCGTGTGGTCGGGTGCTTCCGCCAACGCGCCCAATGCCTCGATCGCCACAAGTTGTTCAATCCGCGCCGGGCACGCCGCAGCGATCAGGCTGCTGATGCCTGCGCCCATTGAATGCCCGAGCAGGGCGAAGCGCTCCCAACCCAGCGCATCGGCCACATCAAGGATCGCGTTGATCGCGCCGACGAAGGAATAATCGGTACCGGGCGGCAAGTGTGCGCTGTGACCGTGGCCGGGCTGGTCGATCGCGACCAGATCGATGCCATGCAGATGCTGCGCCAAGGGAATGAAACTGGCCGCGTTGTCCAGCCAGCCATGCAGGGCGAGCACGCGCGGGCCAGTGCCATCGTTGCGCAGGCCGGCGATGCGACCCATCGGGATATCGACGTGAAACTCGCGCATCAGATCCAACCCTCGTTTCCGATCGCCAATGCGGCCAATGCATCGGCATGCGCATCGCTTGCATTCAGGCACGGGATATAGCGCAGCGAGTCGCCGCCGGCATCGCGAAAGAACCTGGCGTTTTCAATGGTGATTTCTTCAAGTGTCTCCAGGCAATCCACCGCAAAGCCCGGACAGACCACGTCGACGATTTGCACGCCATCGCGTGCGAGTTGTTCCAGCGTGGCCTGCGTGTATGGCTGCAACCACTGTTCGCGGCCAAAGCGCGACTGGAAGGTCAGCAGGATCTCGCCGCGCGGGATGTCGAGCGCCTCGGCCATCGCTTGCGTACTGGCGTCGCAGTGCGATGCATATGGATCGCCAGCATCGACCAGTCGCTGCGGGATGCCGTGGAAGGACAGCAACAATCGCTCGCCGCGGCCGTTGGCACTCCAGTGGGCGCGGATCGAATCGGCCACCGCGCGTGCCCAGCCGGGATCGCGGTGATAGTCCGGCAACATCGCGACATCAAGTCCCTCGCCGTGCATGGCGATGACATCGGCAACCGCTGCCGTCGTGGTGGTTGAATATTGCGGATACAGCGGCAGCACGCGCACCTCATTGGCGCCTTCGCCGCGAAGTCGCGCCAATGCGGACGCCAGCGACGGTTCGCCATAGCGCATGGCATGCGTCACTTGCCACTCGGGCAGGCGTGCCTGCACGGCCTGCGCCAGCGCGGCGGTATGCACTGCCAATGGCGAGCCTTCAGGCAGCCACACCGCCGCGTATTTGCGCGCGACTTTTGGGCTGCGCAGGGGCAGGATCACGAAATGCAGCAAGGGGCACCACAGCCAGCGAGTCAACTGAACCACGCGGTGGTCGTGCAGGAACTGCGCCAGGTAGCGGCGCACGGCGCTTGCGGTTGGCGCGGTGGGTGTACCCA
>JBDSIA010000002.1:0-1734 GCA_039918175.1 Thermomonas sp. | reverse complement strand
GACGGCATCGAGATCCACGGCAACCGCAACTGAAGGTTCGCTCCGGTTCGGCGTGGCAAAATGCGGATTCCCCGTTTTGCGAAACCCGCCATGCGCCTGTCGCAGTTCCATATCCGCACCGAAAAAGAAATTCCCGCCGAAGCTGAGATCGTCAGTCACAAGCTGATGCTCAAGTCCGGCATGATCCGCAAACTGGCATCCGGCCTGTACACCTGGTCGCCGCTGGGCCTGCGCGTGTTGCGCAAGGTGGAGACCGTGGTCCGCGAGGAACTGAACCGCGCCGGCGCGATCGAATTGCTGATGCCGACCATCCAGCCCAGGGATCTGTGGGAAGAAACCGGGCGCTGGCAGAAATTCGGCCCGCAGCTGCTGAAGATCCGTGACCGCAAAGACGCAGACTACTGTTACGCACCCACCGCCGAGGAAGTGATCACCGACTTCGCGCGCAACGAGCTGGCCAGCTACAAGCAGCTGCCGGTGAATTTCTACCAGATCCAGACCAAGTTCCGCGACGAGATCCGCCCGCGCTTCGGGGTGATGCGCGCCCGCGAATTCCTGATGAAGGATGCGTATTCCTTCCATGTCGATGCGGATTCGCTGCACGTCGAATATCGCAACATGTACGACACTTACTCGCGGATATTTACTCGGCTGGGTTTGAGGTTCCGCGCGGTATTCGCCGATACAGGTGCCATCGGTGGTTCGGCTTCGCACGAGTTCCACGTCCTGGCCGATTCCGGTGAGGACGCGATCGCCTGGTCCGACGGCTCTGATTACGCCGCCAATATCGAACTCGCCGAAGCGGTATCGCCCGGCGAACGTCCCGCCGCCATTGAAACCCTGCGCGATATTGAAACCCCCACCCAGAAAACCTGCGAGGAGGTCGCCGCGCTGATGGACATTGTCTTGCAGCGCACCGCGAAATCGGTCGCACTGATGGGCGTCGATGCCGAGGCGGCACCGCAGTTCGTGCTCGCACTGGTGCGTGGCGACCACATGCTCAACGAGATCAAACTGGCGAAACTGCAGGGGCTAGCCGATTACCGGCTGGCGACCGAAGCGGAAATCCTCGATTACCTAGGCAGCGAACCGGGTTTCCTCGGTCCGCTCAATACTGCTAAACCCATCCGTGTTATCGCCGACCGCAGCGTGGCGGCGATGGCCGATTTCGTGGTTGGTGCCAACAAACCCGGTTTCCACATTGCCGGACTCAACTGGGGCCGCGACCTGCCCGAACCCGAGGTCGCCGATATCCGCAATGCAGTGGCGGGCGATGCTTCACCGGATGGCAAGGGCGTGCTCGGCATCGCGCGCGGGATCGAGGTCGGCCATGTATTCGCGCTGGGCTGCAAGTATTCCGAGGCGATGGGCTGCAAGGTGCTTGATGCCAATGGCAAGGCCATCAACCCGGCGATGGGCTGTTATGGCATCGGCGTGTCGCGCATCGTGGCCGCCGCCATCGAACAAAACCATGACGGCAGCGGCATCTTGTGGCCAGCCGCAATGGCGCCGTGGCAGGTTGCGGTGTGCATCATCAATCCGAAGAACGACCCGGCCGTGATCGAAGCGGCCAATGCGCTGTATGCGCAATTGATTAACGCCGGTGTTGATGCCGTGCTCGACGATCGCGGCCTGCGCCCCGGCGTGATGCTGGCCGACATCGAGTTGATCGGCATCCCGCACCGCGTGGTGGTGTCTGCGCGCGGGCTGGAGGCGGGTACTTACGAATACCGT
>JBDSIA010000001.1:0-7871 GCA_039918175.1 Thermomonas sp. | reverse complement strand
AATTCATGCGTCAGCGCATGTACGTATTGCTCGACATATTGCTTGCCTTCCAGCTTCACCCGCATGTCGTGCAGGGCGCGGCCAAGATCCCCGAACTCGCCCGCCGCGTCCGGCAGGCTGGCGCGTTCACCCGCTGCCACTGCATCGGCATAGCGGCGCAAAGCGCCTAGCTGACGTGACAACCACCAGGCCGCCATCAGTCCGACCAGTAGCGCGGTACCCATCAACACGAAACCCCAGCGCAGCACCACAGCCTGGCTGTGGGCGATGAATGGCGCCATCGCCAGGTTCGGCTTGGCCACGCTCAGTACGCCGATGATCCGGCCGTGCTTGGCATCGTGCCCGAGGTTGGGCCCGAAGATCGGCGCGGCCACATGCATCACCGTGCTGGCCTCGTCATCGGGATCGCTGCGCGTGGAGCGCGCGCCATATTGCCCGCGCAGGGTGCGATGGACATCGTTCCAGCGCGAATTGTTGCGGCCGATGTCGCGGCCCTGCGAGTCGAACACCACGATCCCGTGCCCATCGGTAATCGTGACCTGCAGATCATTGCCGCGCTTGGCGAATCCGGACACGTTGGCCTCGATGTGCCGGCCCTGCAACGCGCGCACGCGTGCCGCGAACCGGCCATCGGCGATGTGCCCGGCCTGCATGTCGTCGCTGGCCAGTTCCGCCAGCATGTTGGCGCTGTCGATCAGGGTGTCTTCCATCGCCTGGCGCACGCCGGGCTTGACCTGTTCGACGAACACCCGCCCGACCAGCAGCGCGGCCAGCGCCACGATCAGGAAATACCCCAGCAAGATTCGCAGGCCGATCTTCATGTCAGGCAGGCAGGAGAAATGGGGTCAGAGTGAAGTTTTGCGACGGAGTCTGTGGCAGAAATTGGAATGCACGGGCGCAAAATTCCACTCTGACCCCATTTCTCCAGACCGATGTTCATCGACGGCATGGCTCAGTCGCCGGCATACAGCGCATAGCCCAGGCCGCGCACGGTGCGAATGGGCGACTGATCCGGCGCGACTGCATGCAGCTTGGCACGCAGGGTCTTGACGTGGGTGTCCACGGTGCGCTCGCCGGTGTCCAGCGCATCGCCCCAGACCCGATCCATCAGCCGCGCCCGATCCAGCACCGCGCCCGGCCGTGCCAACAGGGCTTCGAGCAGGCCGAATTCGTAACGGGTCAGGTCGAGTTGCACCCCGTGGAAGCGCGCGCGATGGCCGGCGGCATCGAGTTCGAAATCACCACGCCGCTTCCAGCCGGCGTGATCCTCGGACACCACGTGGCGGCGCAGGCGCGCGCGCACCCGGGCCACCAGTTCACGCGGCGAAAAAGGCTTGGCCATGTAATCGTCGCCGCCCAGTTCCAGCCCGAGCACGCGGTCAAGCTCGCCATCGCGCGCGGTCAGGAACAGCACCGGCACATCGCTTTCCATTCGCAGCTGGCGGCAGACATCGAAACCGCTGCAGTCCGGCAAGCCCACGTCCAGGATCAGCAGGTCGATGTCGCCCCGCCGCAGCCGCGGCAGCACATCGCCGCCCAGCAGTACGTGTTCGGCGGCGTAGCCTTCGGCCCGCAGCGCATACACCACGGTGTCGGCGATCGCGGCCTCGTCTTCGGCTATCAGGATCGTTGTCGGCATCCGCGCATCGTAAACTCGTCAGATGAATTATCGCCACGCCTTCCATGCCGGCAACCATGCCGACGTCCTCAAGCACGTCGTGTTGTTGGCGCTTTGCGACGCACTGACCAGCAAACCGTCACCCTGTTTCGCGCTGGATACCCACGCCGGGCGCGGGCTGTACGCACTGGACGGCAATTCCGCGCTGCGCACCAATGAATCGGCCGACGGTATCGCCCGGCTGCTGGCCGAAGCCCCCCGCTTACCCGCGATCCAGCGCTACCTCACCGCAGTACGCGCCTGCCGACAGCAGCACGGGCCACATGCCTACCCCGGCTCGCCGTGGCTGCTGGCACACGCATTGCGTGACTCCGACCGCATCGCCGCCTGCGAATTGCTGCCGGACGAAGCCGAGGCGCTAAAGGCAAATTTTTACCGCGATCCGCGCGTCGCCGTGCACGAGCGCGATGGCTATGCCGCCATCAAGGCACTGCTGCCGCCGCGCGTGGACGGTGTGAAATTTGCACGCGGGCTGGTGTTGATCGACCCACCGTTCGAAGCCCAGCTCGACGAATTCGCCATCGCGCTGTCGGCGATCCGCGAAGGCCTCACGCGCTGGCCGCAGGGGATGTTCGCGCTGTGGTATCCGATCAAGCAACGTCGCGCCTTGGCGAAATTCCAGCGTTCGGCCGCGGCGCTTGACGTGAAATCCGCGCTGCTTGTGGAACTGCTTATCCGCCCGGATGACTCGCCGCTGCGCATGAACGGCAGCGGCCTGTTGCTGCTTAATGCGCCGTGGCAGTTCGACGGGCAAATGGCGCCAGTGCTGCGGGCGCTGCAAAGCGCGCTGGGCGAGGCCGGCGCATCGTCGCGCTGCGAATGGTTGCGGGAGCCTGTTTAGTCCTTCACTTCGGGCTCGAAGAAGCTCCACTGTACTTCCGGGAACGCCGCGAGAAACTCACGCTCGATCACATCGATTTGCCTGGCGACGCCAACGTCGACGCGAAACCGGGCCTGCACCGAAACCAGCGCACGGTTGCCCAACTGCAGTGTGATCAAGTTGTACAACTCGGCGATTTCCGGTTGTGCGTGAAGGAATACCCGCATCTCTTCCTGCCGGCGCGGATCGATGCTCTGCCCGACCAGCAACGCCTTGACCTCGATCGCCACGAATACCGCCACCACCACCAGCAGCACCCCGATGGCCAGCGTCCCAATGGCATCCCACAGCGGATTACCGGTGAAAATGCTAAGCCCGATGAAGGCCAGCGCCACCACCAGGCCCAGCAGCGCGGCGATGTTCTCGCCTACCACCACGATCAGTTCGGCGCTGCGACTCTCGCGGAACCAGCGCCACAAGCTGCGCCCCTTGCGCTCTGCAGCGGCTGCCTGCAAACAGGCGCGGGTCGAATAGGCCTCCATCGCGATCGAGAACACCAACACGCCCACCGCCCACTGCCATTTCTGCAGCGGTTGCGGATGCGCCAGCTTGTGCACCCCCTCGTACAGCGAATAGATGCCACCGATAGTGAACAACATCACCGCCACCAGGAACGACCAGAAATACACTTCTTTGCCGCGTCCCAGCGGATGCTCGGGCGATGGTGGGCCTTTTGCCTGTTTCATGCCGATCAGCAGCAGAACCTGATTAGCGCAGTCGGCCAGCGAGTGCACGGTTTCCGCCAGCATTGCACCGGACTTGGTAAACCACGCCGCCACGCCCTTGGCCATTGCGATCGCCAGATTGGCGCCCAGCGCCACCAGCACCGCCCGGGTGGAGTCACCGTGCCCGGCCATGTCAGTCCACCACCTTGCCCAGATCCGGTTCGAAGAAGCTCCACTTTACGTCCGGGAACACCTCCTTCATCGCCCGCTCCACCACGTTGATCTGCTCGATCAACGCGTGTGCGCTTTGATTCTCGGCCATTTGCGCCTGCACCGAGACCATCACGTCGTTGCCCAGCTGCAGCGTGATCAGGCTGATCACCTCATCGACTTCGGGCCGCGACTGCAGGAATGCGCGCAGTTCCAACTCGCGGTCGGGCTCCATGCTCTTGCCGATCAGCATGGCCTTCACCTGGCGCGCCACGAACACCGCGACGATCATCAGCAACGCGCCGATTGCCAGCGTCCCCAACGCATCCCACATCACGTTGCCGGTGGCCATCGTCAGCAGCACCGCGAGCAACGCGACGGCCAGTCCGGCCAGCGCTGCCAGGTCTTCGCCAAAGATCACCACCAGTTCCGCCTGGCGGCTGGTGCGGAACCAGCGCCACAGGCTGCGCCCGCCGCGGGCCTTGTCGATTTCCTGCAGGCAGGCGCGCATCGACATGCCTTCGGCAATGATCGCGAACACCAGCACCGCCACGGCCCACCACAGCTTCGGAATATCGATGGCTTCGTGCGAGGACAGCTTGTGCCAGCCCTCGTAGACCGAATACATGCCGCCAACGCTGCACAGCATCATCGCAACCAGGAACGACCAGAAATAAATCGCCTTGCCGAAGCCCAGCGGATAGTCAGGCGTGGGCGGGCGTCGCGACTGGCGCATGCCGAGCAACAACAGCCCCTGGTTGCCGCAATCGGCCAGCGAATGCACGGTTTCGGCCAGCATTGCCGAGGAACCGGTGAAGAACGCGGCGACGCCCTTGGCACAAGCGATGGCGAAATTGGCACCGAGTGCGAAAAGAATGGCCCGCATGGAATCGCCTTTCGCCGACATCGTGCGCATATCCCTGATCGAAGGTCGAGAGTCTAGCAAGCGCCTTGCACTCGCAATGCCCAGACCGCGGCCGGACCGAGCCCGGCCAGCCCAGCCAACCCGCATTCATTTTTTTAACCTGCTTGCCGCCATGATGGTGGGATGACCGTCCGCAACCGCATGCCCCCGTGGCACGAAAGCATCCGCCTGGCCAATGGCCGGGAGGTACTGGTGCGCCCGATCCGGCCCGAAGATGCCGTTCCTTTGCGCGCCGGTTTCGCCCTGCTGCAGCCCGAGGAAGTGCGTCAGCGCTTCCTGTATCCCATGAAGGAAATGAGCGCGGAACAGGCGCAGCGCCTGACCCGGCCAAACACCCGGCGCGAATTCGCCCTGGTCGTGGCCGAGCCACAGCCCCCTGGTGAGGCGCTGATCGGCGCAGTGGCCCGCATCTCGGTCGACGACGACGGCCGCGCCGGCGAATTCGCGATCCTGGTCAGCCACTACATCAACGGCATGGGCCTGGGCCGGCACCTCATGCGGCGCCTGGTGCGCTGGGCCAAGGGTCGCAAGCTGGACCGCGTGTATGGCCAGGTGCTGGAAAGCAACCTGCCGATGCAGGCACTGGCGGCCTCGCTGGATTTCCGCCGTGAACCCGGCGACTCGCCCGGACTGGTGCGGATGGTGTTGGACGTGCCCAAGCCCAAGCAACGCCCTCGCACGTCGCCGCCGCAGCCGCTGGTGTGATCACTGACGGAAGGCGCACAGGGCACGCGCGTTAGAATCACGCCCGGCAACATCGCAACACCCACAACCTGATCATCAAGCGCTGGCACACCGCGTCCGGCGCGGACACTCATTGCATGCCCCCCAGCAAAGCCCCGTCTCACAGGTCCCCGTTTTCCCTGTCATTGGCGATGCCCAAGGCGGGTCAGTCGCGCACCTGGTGGCGCACCCCGGCTTCGGCCAGCGCGCTTGCGCATGCCGTGGCCGCAGCGGCCAGCCAGCACAGTGGCCCGCTGCTGGTTGTAGCCCGCGACAACCACACCGCGCACCAGTTGGAAACCGACCTGCACACCTTGCTAGGTGGCGATGAAACGCTGCCGGTGTTGCACCTGCCCGACTGGGAAACCCTGCCCTACGACCGCTTCAGCCCACACCCCGACATCGTCAGCCAACGCCTGGCCACGCTGGCCCGTTTGCCGGAACTCAGCCGCGGCATTGTGGTGGTGCCGGTTGCGACCCTGATGCAGCGGCTGGCGCCGCGCAGCCATGTGCTGGGCAACCGCTTTGACCTGAAGATCGGCCAGCGCCTGGACCTTGATGCGGAAAAACGCCGGTTGGAATCGGCCGGCTACCGGCATGCGCCGCAGGTATTCGATCCCGGCGATTTCGCCGTGCGTGGCGGCCTGCTGGACGTTTTCCCGATGGGTGCAGTCGCGCCGTTCCGGATCGAACTTTTGGATGATGAGATCGAATCGATCCGCGGGTTCGACCCGGACACACAGCGTTCGCTGGAAAAATTCCAGCGCATCGAACTGCTGCCAGGTCGCGAAGTCCCGCTGGACGAAGCCCCGGTCGCGCGTGCGCTGGAAACGCTGCGCAGCCGCTTCGACATCGACACCCGCCGCAGCGCGTTGGTGCAGGATCTCAAGGCCGGCTCGGCGCCGGCCGGCGTGGAGTATTACCTGCCGTTGTTCCACGCCGAAACCGCGACCCTGTTCGACTATCTACCGGATAGCACGCTACCGCTGGTTGGCGATGGCGTGCACGCCGCCGCCGATCATGCCTGGACGCAGATTGGCACGCGCTACGACCAGTTGCGCCACGATGTCGAACGCCCGCTGCTGCCGCCCACCGAATTGTGGCTGGCGCCGGATGCACTGCGCGAAATCCTCAACCGCGATGCGCGCATTGAAGTCTGCGACCCGCAACACCCACGCCACGCCGAAGCAAGCGCACTGCCGCTGCAACCGGCCCCCGACCTGCCGCTCAGCGTGCGCGATGCGCAGTCGGCCGCGGCACTGAAATCGTTCTTGGCGACGTATCCGGGCCGGGTATTGATCGCCACCGATTCCGCCGGTCGCCGCGAGGCCTTGCTGGAAGTCTTGCAGGCGGCGGGGTTAGTGCCCGATGTCACAACAGACTGGCAAACCTTTGCCCTAAGCGATGCGCGTTTCGCGATCGCCGTTGCCCCGCTCGACGATGGCTATGCCCTCGATGCGCCCGCGCTGTGCATCCTCACCGAGCACCAGCTGTTTCCCGAACGCGCGGCGCAACCACGCCGGCGCAAGCGCGTCGGCCGCGAACCCGAGGCGATCATCCGCGACCTCGGCGAGCTATCGCTGGGCGCGCCGATCGTCCACGAGGACCACGGCGTGGGCCGCTATCGCGGTCTGGTCACGCTCAACGCCGGCGGCATGCCCGGCGAATACCTCGACATCGAATACGCCAAGGGCGACCGCCTGTATGTGCCGGTCGCGCAACTGGACCGGATCAACCGCTATTCCGGCGCCAGCGCCGAGACCGCGCCCCTGCACAGCCTCGGCGGCGAGCAATGGGCCAAGGCCAGGAAGAAAGCTGCCGCCAAGGTCTGCGACGTGGCCGCAGAGTTGCTTGACATCCAGGCAAAACGCCATGCCCGGCAAGGCCTGGCGATCGACGTCGACCGCGCGATGTACGAACCGTTCGCAGCAACCTTCCCGTTCGAGGAAACCCCCGACCAGCACAGCGCGATCGAAGCGGTAATCCGCGACTTGGCCAGCTCGCAACCGATGGACCGCGTGGTCTGCGGCGACGTCGGCTTCGGCAAGACCGAAGTTGCGCTGCGCGCCGCGTTCGTCGCCGCCAGCAGCGGCAAGCAGGTTGCGGTACTGGTGCCGACAACGCTACTCGCCGAGCAGCACTACAAGACCATGAGTGACCGCTTCGCCGACTGGCCGCTCAAGGTCGAGGTGCTGTCGCGCTTCAAATCGAAAAAAGAGATTGAAGCCGAGCTCGGCCGCGTCGCCGAAGGCACCGTGGATGTCATCGTCGGCACCCATCGATTGCTGCAGAAGGACGTCCGCTTCAAGGACATCGGGCTGGTGATCGTCGACGAAGAGCAACGCTTCGGCGTGCGCCAGAAGGAAGCGTTGAAAGCGCTTCGTGCCAACGTGCACTTGCTCACGCTGACAGCCACGCCCATCCCGCGAACGTTGAACATGGCGATGGCCGGCCTGCGCGACCTGTCGATCATTGCTACCCCGCCGGCCAATCGGTTGGCGGTGCAGACCTTTGTCAGCGCCTGGGACGACGCGCAATTGCGCGAAGCCTTTCAGCGCGAACTTGGCCGCGGTGGCCAAGTGTATTTCCTGCACAACGACGTCGAAAGCATCGGCCGCATGCGCGAGCAACTGCAGACACTCGCGCCCGAGGCACGCATCGGCATCGCGCACGGGCAGATGCCGGAACGCGAACTGGAACGGGTGATGCTCGACTTCCACAAGCAGCGTTTCAACGTGCTGTTGTGCACGACGATTATTGAATCCGGCATCGATATTCCAAATGCCAATA